>CAMLLA010000129.1 GCA_946480525.1 uncultured Asticcacaulis sp.
CGGCCGAATCCTTCTGCTTGCGCGCCTTGACCTCAAGCCCCTTGGTCTTGAAGATCTTGAACAGATAATCCTGCACCTTGTTGATTTCGGACGGGTTCATAGGCAGCCTCTTTAAGTTGATCGTCCGGGCGTTCGTTCATGCTTGCGCCCCTTATGACCGCATCAAAGCATAGTTCACCCGGAACGGGGATAAACTTTATGTGTGGCGAGGCTTTAGGGGATAAGGCGCGCCGGTGCAAATGCGAATGCCGCTTATCCCCGAATTCTGGTTAGATTGACCCACTCAGATCGAATAGTCGAAATCGATGTCCGGCATGGTGTGATCCATCTGGCGGGCCGGGTCTTCGCAGGTCTTGCAATTGACCAGCTTGGCAGGCACGCCCGCCGCGGTGCAATGCGCCGGCACGGGCTTGAGGACCACCGAACCCGAAGCGATCTTGGCATAGTCGCCGATCTGGATATTGCCCAGCACCTTGGCGCCGGCGCCCAGAAGCACGCCCTTGCCGACCTTGGGGTGGCGATCACCACGCTCAGCCCCCGTCCCGCCCAGCGTCACGCCCTGCAGGATCGAACAGTCATCGCCGACAACAGCGGTTTCGCCGATAACGACGCCGGTGCCGTGGTCGAGAAAGACGCCCTTGCCGATACGCGCGGCCGGGTTTATGTCGATCTGGAAGAGTTCCGAGACGCGGCTTTGCAGGAAGTGCGCCATGGTGTGTCGGCCGTCCTGCCAGACCCTGTGCGCGACCCGGTAGATCTGGAGGCTCAAAAAGCCCTTGAAGAACATGAAGGCCTGGAGATAGCCCTTTGCGGCCGGGTCGCGCTCATAGACGGCCTGAAGGTCGGCCTGAGCCGCTTCGACCAGCGACGCGTCCGCAGCATAGACCTTCTGGACCAGTTCGCGCAGCGTCATGCCGCGAAGCGAGTCGTCGCCCAGCTTGCGGGCGATATGATAGGACAAGGCTGAAGCCAGGTCGTCATGCGACAGGATGGTCGAGTGCAGCATCGAGGCCAGGCCCGGTTCAGCGACAATGGCGTCCGCCGCCTCCTGACGCAGGCACAGCCAGATCGGCTTGTCGTCCGGCGTGATGACCTCAAAAACCTGAGCCATAAGCTGCTCCTAACCCAAGACGGCTTTCGTCAGATGCGGCGGCAATTCCCCGCTGACGGCCATATGGTGCACCCTCAGTGTACAAGCAACGGTTAAACCGTCGCGGATCTGACCATTTATAACAGCTTTTAGCAGGTGCGAAAAGGGAACGCGGGCATATTCGAAGCGTTCCGTTTCATCCGGCTCGGTTTCCACCGTCGTCAGCCCCAGGGCGAGGTAGCAGACGGCAATCTCGTCGGTCACTGAATTTGACATGTCGAACTCAAGGATCTTGCGCATATCGGAGGAGACAAGCCCGGCCTCTTCACGCAGTTCGCGTCGCGCGGCGTCTTCCGGATCTTCGTCGAGCGGTCCGCCGCCTTCGGGGATTTCCCAGCTATAGGCGTCGATGGCAAAGCGCTGCTGTCCGACCAGGGGGACCGTGCCGTCGTCGTGCAGGGGAAAGACAGCGATGGCGCGGTTCATGAAGCGCACGACCCCATATTGGGCCGGATGCCCCGTCGGCGCAGTGACCTGGCTGGCTTCAACACGCAGCCAGGGATTCTGAAAGACGACCTCGCAGCTGTGCTGCGTCCAGCCGGCGCGCGCGGCAGCGGCTTCGGCCGTGTCCCAAGGGGGAATATTTGTCTGGCTCATAGGCTGTGCAATCGCACAAGGCAGCCTATATAGTCAAAGCGATTCAAGGAGCACGCATGGCCGATTTCGACCTCAATCCCACTGCCATCGAATTTGGCCAGCCGTTGGAACAAAAGCCGTCTGCCGAAGTGCTCGACCGTTTGTTTCACCGCCGCAGCGCCCCTGCCCCGACGCTTACCGCCCCTGGTCCGTCGGGCGAGGAAATCGCGCTTCTGATAAAGATCGGCTTGCGCGTGCCTGACCATGGCAAGATCGGTCCCTGGCGGATCGTACGCTTTACACCCGAGGCCAAGGCCAGGCTGGTCGAGGCCCTGGTCGTCATGGCGCAGTCCCAGCCCGACGCCAAGAAGGCCGAGGTGGCGCTGCTCAAGATGTCGACGCCGCCGGAAATGTTGCTGGTCGTGTCGTCCCCTATCCAGCCGCACAAGATCCCGTTGTGGGAGCAGCAATTGTCGGCGGCCGCCGTCTGCCAGAATCTGCTGATCGCCGCCGGCGCGATGGGTTATGGCGCCAACTGGATCACCGACTGGTATGCCTATGATGCCGACGCCAAGGCCTTACTGGGCCTGAGTGAAAACGAAAATGTCGCGGGCTTTATCTATCTCGGCACGCCGAACGAGCCGCCGCTGGAACGCGACCGCCCGAACTACGACGAGCGCATCAGTTGGTGGCAGCCGAAGGATTAACCCCGGCCGCGATAGGTCTGGACTCCGAATTCGGGGATCAGCACGCCTTTCGGCGGCTCATTGGTCTGCCAGAAGACGTCGATCGGGATGCCGCCGCGTGGATACCAGAAGCCGCCTATACGCAACCAGCGCGGGGCCAGCAGGTCTTTCAGCCGCTTGGCAATGTGAATGGTGCAATCCTCATGGAAGGCGCCATGGTTGCGGAACGCCGTCAGGAACAGCTTCAGCGACTTCGATTCCACCAGCCAGTCGCCCGGCACATAGTCGATGACCAGGTGGGCGAAGTCGGGCTGTCCCGTCACCGGGCACAGCGAGGTGAACTCCGGCACGGTAAAGCGCGCGACATAGTCGATATCGGGATGCGGATTGGGCACGCGTTCCAGCGTCGCCTGTTCGGGCGAAGCCGCCGGCCGGGCATCGCCGCCCAGTTGGGTCAGGTTATCGGTATAATGGCTCATGGCTCCTATGTAACCAAGACGTGTCGATACGCAAGGTCTGACGCCGGGATTTGGCTTTACGTGAACGTCAATTTCATGCAAGGTGTTTGCATAACGATAAATGCCACAGGGGCGCGTCATGATACCCGCAACACTCCGCAAGAACCTGCGTTTCCCTGCCATTGCCGCGCCCATGTTCCTGGTCTCGGGCCCTGAGCTGGTCATCGCGACGTGCAAGGCCGGCATGATCGGTACCTTCCCTGCCCTGAACCAGCGCAGCACGGAAGGCTATGTCGAGTGGCTGAACCAGATCGAAGCCGCGCGCGGGCCGGATGATGCGGCCTATGGTGTCAACCTGATCGTCCACGGCACCAATACGCGGTTGATGGACGACCTGAAGGTCACCGTGGCGCACAAGGTACCTCTGGTCATCACCAGCCTGGGCGCGGTCAAGGACGTCGTCGATGCCGTCCATTCCTATGGCGGCATCGTCTTCCACGACATCATCAATGCCCGCCACGCGCAAAAGGCCGCCGAGGCCGGCGTCGATGGCCTGATCCTGGTGTCGGCCGGCGCCGGCGGCCATGCCGGCAACCAGCATCCGTTCGCCCTGATCAACGAAATCCGCAGCTTCTTCAAAGGCACGCTGATCCTGTCAGGAGCGCTTTCGACCGGCCAGGATGTCGCGGCGGCGCTGATGGCCGGCGCCGATCTCGGCTATATGGGTACCCGCTTTATCGCGACCGATGAGGCCCGCGCCGACGCCGACTACAAGCAGATGCTGATCGACACCACCGCCAAGGACATCACTTATACGGATGCGATTTCAGGCATCAACGCCAACTTTCTTACGCCGTCGCTGGTGAATAATGGCCTCGATCCCAGCGCCGCCAAGGACCCGAAGCACAAGATCGACATGGCGCACGAACTAAACCCCGACGCCAAGGCGTGGAAGACCATCTGGTCGGCCGGCCAGGGCGTCGGATCGATCCACGAGATCATGCCGGTCTCCGAACTGGTCGAGCAGCTGTCGGACGAGTTCGCGGCCGCCACCGACCGCTTCTTCAAGACCTCGGCGGGCTTCAACCTGTAAAGGTGTCGAGCGCCTGTTCGATATCGCCGATCAGGTCGTCGACGTCTTCCAGGCCGACATAGAAGCGGATCGCTGAACCAGACAGCAGCCAGTCATCGTCATTCGACAGCTTGGCGCGGCCGCGAATCTGCGGTTCGCAATAGACGGCCAGGCTTTCGAACCCGCCCCAGCTGAAGCCGAGGCCGAACAGTTTCAGACGGTTCAGAAAGGCCTGTGACTTGGCCTCGTTACCCCCCTTGAAGATGACCATGAACAGGCCATTCGACGCGGTGAAATCACGTGCAAACGTCTCGTGACCGCGATGGCTTTCCAGCCCCGGATGGACGACGTGCGACACTTCCGGCCGGCCTTCCAGCCACTTCGCGATCTTCAGTGCCGACTCGCCCGACTGCTTCAGGCGAGGATGCAGTGTGCGAAGGCCGCGAATGGCCAGGTAGCTTTCATCGCCCGAGGTAAAGATCCCCAATGCCTTGATCGTCGCGTAGATTTTCTTCGCCAGCTTTTCGTCTGACACGGCAACCGAACCGATCAGGATATCGCTGTGGCCGCCGACATATTTGGTCAGCGCCTGCATAGACAGATCGATACCATGCTCGAGCGGCTTGAACAGCACGCCCGCGCCATAGGTATTGTCGCACAGGGTCAGGATGCCCTTCGCCTTGGCGGCTTTGGCGATACCCGGCACGTCCTGGATATCGAAGGTCAGCGAGCCCGGACTTTCGATATAGATCAATTTTGTTGCCGGCGTCGCCATCGCCAAAATCTCGTCGGCGCTCAGGCGCGGATCGTAATAGCGCGGCGTCACGCCATAGCGCTTCAGTTGCGTATCGAGGAAACGGCGGACCGGCGCATAGCACGAATTGACAACCAGGATTTCGTCGCCGGCCTGCAACAGGGCGAACATCGGCACGGTCAGGGCCGCGAGGCCGGTCGGGAAGATAAACGCCTCGCGCGCGCCTTCCAGATCAGCGAGCAGCCGGCACAGCTCGTTCTGCGCCGCCAGCCCGTCGGTGCCATAGGTCGGCTTGATGTCGTCATCATAAAGAACCTCGGCGCTTTCCATCAGCACGGTCGAGCCGCGCTCCAGCGCGACATTGACCGGACGGCGGCTGTTGGCGCGTCCGTAGGTGGCGGATGTCAGGCGGGTCGTTTCTTTCATGTCGGGCTCCGGGCGGAGCGATATGTCGAAAAGTGTGAAGCGGTTTTCGACTTGATATCGCGACCAAGCAAAAGCTGAGGTCAGAGTGATTTTCCATCGAAAATCACTCTGACCTCAGGCCTTGAACCGTGAAATGCCGACCGTTGCAAGCGATATGACCTAACCGGAACGATCAGGCGCGCTTAAGCCCATGGCGTTCCATAAAGGCGAGTGCCCCTACCGCCCACGGCTGGAGCGCACCACCCTTGGCGCGCAGCGGGAAGCCGTGCGTCGCGCCTTCGTACAGATGGAGTTCAGACGCGACCTTCTGCGCCTTGAAAGCTTCATAGGCCAGGATGGCGTTTTGCATCGGCACAGCCGGGTCGTCAGTCGTGCCGCAGACATAGGCCGGCGCGGCATCGGCCGGGACGTGCTTTTCGATCGAGGCATGCAGGCGCGCCGCTTCGGTCGGATTGGCCCCCAGCAGTTCTTTCAGGGAACCTTTGTGCGGATAGGGTTCCATCATAGTGATGACCGGATAGCACAACGCCACAACCGCCGGCTTGGCCGACAGGGCATCGGCTGCGTCGATGGGCGCGTAAGAGGCTTCAGCAAAGCGCGTCGCCGCCAGGCCCGCGACGTGGCCACCGGCGGAAAAGCCCATGACCGCCAGGCGTTCCGGATCGAGCTTCAGTTCGCCGGCACGCGCGCGAATCAGGCGAATGGAGCGCTGGACGTCCTGAAGCGCGACATCGGGCCCAGCCGCCCAGCCATCGGCCGGCAGGCGATAAAACAGGGTGAAGACGTGATAGCCCTCATCCGCCAGCCATTGGTCGAGGTCGCCGCCCGCCAGACTTGCGGCAACACGGACATAGCCGCCGCCGGGCGCTATCAGGACGGCGCCGCCATTGGGCTTGGCGGGCGCGCGATGGCTGAGCCAGGGTTTACGGATATTGTAAAAGGCCGTGTCATTGGGATCGCCCCCGGGCTTGCGCAGGACGACACGCTGCTCGACGGTCACCTTTTCGCCGCCGGGTGCGCCCTTCGGCCAGATTTCCTGCATCGGCAGAGGCGGACGCAAAGCAGCCGTACTACCCGATTGCGGCAGCCCCTCCTGCCCGCTCGCCTGGGCATTCGATTGCGCGGAAGCGGCCTTGGGCAAGGCCGCGGCCAAGCCCAATCCCAGCAGCAGACGGCGATTAAACATGGGGGAGCTCCCTGAACGTTCACACTTGACCATTACTGATCAAATTTGAACGCTCAGGGCAATAGCGAATTTAGGCGGCTTTCGCTTTGTCGGCCTTGCCGAAGCGGCCATAGAAGGTCTCGCCCTTCGCGGCCATCTCGCGCAGCAGCTGAGGCGCCTTGAAGCGCTCGCCGTAGGCCTTTTCCATGCGGTCGAGTTCGGCGACGAACTCAGGGATGCCGATCGAATCGATCAGCGATACGATCCCGCCCGACCACGGCGCAAAGCCCCAGCCGAGGATCGAGCCGACATCGGCTTCGCGCGGATCGGTGATCACGCCCTCTTCGAAGCAGCGCGCCGCCGTCACGGCCTGGACGTAGAGCAGGCGCTTTTTCAGTTCCTCGACTTCGGCCGGATTAGCTTCGGCCTGCGTCACCGGGAACATGTCCTTGGTGCCCTGCCACAGGCTCTTCGGCGTATTCTTGTCGGCCGGATAGTCGTAGAAGCCCTTGCCGTTCTTGCGGCCAAGACGCCCTTCGGCGACCATCTTGGCGACTTCCTTTTCGCCGGGGATTGGCTGATAGGCATCGCCCATCGCCTTGGCGGTCTCAGACGTGATCTTGGTCAGCAGGTCGAGCGCGACATCGTCCATCATTTCCAGCGGACCGCGCGGCATGCCGGTGGCGCGGCCGGCGTTGTCGATCAGGGCAGGCGCCACGCCTTCCGACCACATGATCATGCCTTCGGCGGTGAACGGAATGAAGCAGCGATTGGCGAAGAAGAAGCGCGAGTCGTTGACGACGATCGGCGTCTTCTTGATCTTCAGGACATAGTCGATGGCCTTGGCCAGGGTCTCGTCCGAGGTCTTTTCGCCCAGGATGATTTCGACCAGCAGCATCTTGTCGACCGGCGAGAAGAAGTGAATGCCGATATAGTTTTCCGGCTTCGACGAGGCCTTGGCCAGCAGTGAAATCGGGATGGTCGAGGTGTTGGTGCCGAAGATCGCGGTGCCGGCCTTGGCGCCCTTGTAGAGCGGGGCCTCGGCCTGCTTGGTCACCTGGTCCTTCAGTTCGGTGTTCTCGAACACGGCTTCGACGACCAGATCCGAGCCTTCGATGGCGGCGTAGTCCGGCGTCGCCGTGATGAGATCAAGAACGCCTTGTGCCTTATCCTGGGTCATCTTGCCGCGCGACACGGCCTTTTTCAGCAGGTCCTCGCAGTGCGCCTTGCCCTTGTCGGCCGAGGCCTGGTCGCGATCGACCAGTACAACCTTGATGCCGGCCATGGCGGTGACGTAGGCGATGCCCGCCCCCATCATGCCGGCGCCGAGCACGGCAACCTGGGCGAACTCAGTCTTCGGAACGCCTGCGGGACGGCCAGAGCCCTTGCCCAAGGCCTGCATCGAGAAGAAGAAGGTGCGGATCATCGCCTTGGCTTGCGGCGTCGCCAGCGTATTGCAGAAGAAGCGTGATTCGATTTTGATGGCGGTGTCGAACGGCACCTGCAGGCCTTCATAGACCGAATGCATCAGGTTCAGGACAGCCGGGTAGTTGCCATAGGACTGCTTGCGCAGCATGGCATTGCCCATGATGAAGATCTGCGCGCCCGCCGGATGGTAGGGACCGCCGCCGGGGATCTTGAAATCCTTCTTGTCCCACGGGGCGACCGGATCGCCCTTGGTCTTGATCCAGGTCTTGGCGGCCTCGACCTCCTTGCCCTCGTCGACAACCTCGTGGACGATGCCTTGCGACAGGGCTTCCTTTGGCTTGAACGACTTGCCTTCCGACATGGCCAGGAGCGCGTTCTGGACGCCGATCAGGCGCGGCAGGCGCTGCGAGCCGCCACCACCGGGGAAGAGACCAATCTTGATTTCGGGCAGGCCAACCTGGGTCTTCGGGCCATTGCCCATGACGCGGTAATGGCAGGCCAGCGAGACTTCGAGGCCCCCGCCAAGCGCCACGCCATTGATGGCGACCGCCACCGGCTTGCCGCAGGTTTCCAGCAGGCGATAGACGCGGTTCATCTCGAACGCTGCGTCGAAACTGGCCTTGAGCTTGGCCTCACCTTCGAGATCAGCACCCGTTTCCCAGGCGCCGCCCAGCATTTCTTCGAGATCGGCGCCGGCACAGAAGCCGGTCGTCTTGCCGGACGTCAGGACCACGCCCTTGATCTCGGCTTCCGCCTTGGCGCGGTTGGCGATCGTTTCAAGATCAGCCAGCGCGGCCTTGGTGAAGGTGTTCATCGTCTTGCCGGGCACATCGAAGGTGCAGAGCAGGATGCCGTCGGCGTCGAGTTCGGTTTTGAAGTTTTCCATTGTTTTTATCTCCCTGCCTTAGACGCGTTCGACCACGGTCGCGGTGGCCATGCCGCCGCCGACGCACAGGACGGCCAGTCCCGTCGACTTGCCCGTGCGCTCCAGTTCATCGACCAGCGTGCCGAGGATCATGGCGCCTGTCGCGCCCAGCGGGTGGCCCATGGCGATGGCGCCGCCGCAGACATTGATCTTGTCGTGCGGGATATCGAGCGCCTGCATGTAGCGCAGGACGACCGCGGCAAAGGCTTCGTTCAGCTCATAGAGGTCGATATCCGACACCTTCATGCCCAGCTTCTTGAGCAGCTTTTCGGTGACGTAGGATGGACCGGTCAGCATAATCGATGGCTCCGAACCGATCGAGGCTGTACCAACGATGCGCGCCTTCGCCTTCATGCCGGTGATGACGCCGGCTTCCTTACTGCCGACCAGGACGGCTGCCGCGCCATCAACGATCGACGACGAATTGCCCGGCGTATGGACGTGGTTGATCCTCTCGACTTCGGGGTAGCGCTGGTTGATGACGGCATCGAACGCCATCTCACCCATCATGGCAAAGGACGGATTGAGGCCGCCCAGAGTCTGCATGTCCGTGCCGGGGCGGATGCTTTCGTCGTGGTCGAGCGCCGTGACGCCCATCTGGTCCTTGACCTTGATGACAGCATTTTTAAATCGTCCCTCGGCCCAGGACTGCGCCGCGCGCTTGTGGCTTTCGACGGCATAGGCGTCGCAGTCGGTGCGCGAAAAGCCCCACTTGGACGCGATCATATCGGCCGATACACCCTGCGGCACGAAGTATTGCGGAAAGGCGCCGCGCACGTCGATGGCCCAGGCGCCGCCGTCCGATCCCATGGGCACGCGGCTCATGCATTCGACGCCACCGCCGATGGCCATGGTCGCTTCGCCGGAGACCACCTTGGCGGCGGCGATATTGACGGCCTCGAGGCCCGAGGCGCAGAAGCGATTCACCTGCGCGCCGGCGGTAAACTGATCGTAATTGGCAGCCAGTACAGCGGCGCGCGCGATATCGCCGCCCTGCTCACCGACCGGCGTCACGCAGCCCCACGAGACGTCATCGACCAGGGTCGTATCGAGACTGCTGCGATCGCGCAGATTGCTCAGGACCTGGGCCGAAAGATCGAGCGCCGTGAACTGATGCAGGCTGCCATCCTTCTTGCCCTTGCCGCGCGGCGTGCGCACGTGGTCATAGATGTAGGCGGAATTGTCTGGTGTCGGCATGAGCGAGAACATCCTCCGGCTTTTGGAGCCCGTTTTATAGGCGTGCCCACCAAAAGCGCCATTGGACCAACAGCCACTTTCGCGTGATAACGCGCCGCTTTGC
>CAMLLA010000130.1 GCA_946480525.1 uncultured Asticcacaulis sp.
GGGTGAATGGATGCGTAGGACGAGATTAAATGTGGTGCCGCCCGTTTCGAAAGAGATCGCGCTCGGGCCTGTCATCAATGGCGTGAGTGGCGTCAATGGCGCCATGAACGGTTCCATGAATGGTTCCATCAACGGCGGCGACAAGATGGTGAGCCTGCCGGCACAGATGGCCGCGACCGCCATGGCGACGCATAAGATGGCCGGCGAAGAGATCGTCACCTCGGTTGCGACCGCGCCGCGCGAAACGCGGACTCAGCGTGTCAAGCGCCTGCAGGAAGAGGCGCGTGCACTGGCGCGTGAGCAGATCGGTGAGTTCGAGCTGCTGCTCGATGCGACCGCCAAGATGGCCACGGAAATCGCCGATGGCGGCGAAGTCTATTCGATTGGCGCGCGGGAAATCTGTCGTCGTCTTGCTGACGAATTGCCGCGGACCCTGCAAACCCTGCAGGTTATTTCCAAGAAGAAGAACTAAGCATTTCCCGGCGAAGTGGCCACCGGTTCGCCGCTGGGAAATCTAAAATCGTATAAGTCCGAATTTCGCTGTGGACGACTGCGTCTGCGCAGCCGTTCACGCGCAAATGTGACTGGAACGGCCTTCGGGATTCTCTTAACCCTACGCTCCACTTTCAGGGGAATTCCGGTATGTCCAGGGCCGCCTACCGGTCAATGCTTTGCTGTGGTCTCGCCATCGCCGTGACCGCGGTGGGATGCGAGAAAAAGACTGAGAAACCCGTCATGGTCATGTCCGCCGTCCGGGTTTCGGCGCGGCCGGTGCAGGTTCTTCCGGCGCGTCAGGCCGGACTTTGGGAAACCGCGGTCCGTGAAGAGGGCAGCGATGATGTCCAGGCCTTGCAAATCTGCATCGACGGCGTGACCGATGCCCGTTTGAGTTTGCGTGGCAATGATTTCAGCGCAGACGGTTGCGGGCCCAAGACGATCAGCCGTGTCGACGAGGACAGCTGGAAGGTGATGACCACCTGTCATCCCGCCAGTGGCGGAATGGATGCCTATTCGGGAACCTTCACCGGCGATTTCTCTACGGCCTATGACATGACGCTGCGCGTCCAGACAACGGGCGCGACCTTGCCGCAGATGAACCGGACCGTAAACTATGTCATCGAGTCGAAACGCGTGGGCGACTGCAGGCCCGGGCAGGCGCCGGGCGATGTGACCAACGATGGTGTCACCATAAATCTGTTTGAGATGGAGGGGCGTGCCGCGCCTAAACCGTCCAGCTCTTCGGGTTCGGATACGGCCGATTATAGAGCAGGTGATTGAAGCCTGTGACGCAGCGGCCGCTTAGATAGATCAGCGGGACCAGCACCAGGGCCAGTGACAGTATGCCCTGGGTCCGGAGCACCGTAACGGCGACAAGGCAGGCGATAATAGGCACAACGCCCAGCCAGAAGGTGCGGCGCTGGAACGCATAGTGGCTCTTTAGCCAGTCCGGGGCGTCGTCTTCACGGAAGCTGGCGATAAGGAGGGCTATGACACCGGTCATGCCGAAGGTCAGAACCATCAGGAACAGCAGAAGGTAGTTCAGAAACGGCACCTTGCGCGGATCGGCAAGAAACGATTGGGGTGTGGGCGCGGGCTTGCTCATGGGACTCGAACGCAATGAAGACGGTCGAGCCTAGCGGGTGATCCCGATGCTGCATAGCGGCAATTGCGCGCAGGGCTGCACGATGCCCGACCGGTTACATCTTTGTCACGCTTAGTCGGCGGGGGTGGCTATAGGTCATTGAGGCTCAGGTCCGCGCGGTGACACCACTCGCCCAGCCGTATAGGGCAGGCGGCGACATCTTCAGGGGTCAGAATAACGCTGTTGGTCGGCGTTTCCTCGATCTCGAACCGTACGCAGTCGAAATCCGGCAGATGGACCGCGAGAATGGCGTTGAGCTTCATGTAAAGCGCCGTGGCCACTGCCTCTGTGGTCGGATCGCCCTGAATGATCAAAAGGCGCGGCAGCAATTCGGGCTCATGTGCCTGGAAATAGCCGATGATCGGGTCGTCTTGCCCAAGCTGGAAGGCGTGGTCGAGCGCCTCATCGACAAAGCTGTGCCAGTAACGCTTCATGTCCGCGAAGCTGGCGGCGTAGTTGGCCGCACCCCAGTCTATGGCGCCTGCGCCTGCCCTGGGCTTCAGATCCACTGTCACGAATTCGTTGTGGCCATGTGGTGTCATGCACTTCGAATTGTGATCGAAGCGCAGGCGGTGAGCCATGGAAAAGCGACGTTTGAACTGGATGAGCATGTCGCGCCTTCAATAGCAAAGCGCCCGACAAGTCAATCCATGCTGTCTTGGGAGGGGCGGCGACAAAACAATAAAATTCGTTGTGATTCGCTGTTTCGCGAAATCGTTAATTCATATTGTTTTGGTAGTGATTGTATAAAGAAACCATAAGTGGGGGCGTTTATGGCGAGTATCATGCGTACGAGTACAGTTTTGCGTAAGGCCGGGCGTACCATCGGCAAGGTGTTGCGGCGGAAGGACGTCGCAGCGGTCATTTCACTAATCGGTACCGCCGCGCTCACGGCATGCGGGGGTGGCGGATCGTCAGGCGGGGGCTCTTCGGGCGGTCTTGGCAGCGCCCCGCTGCCACCGGTCGTCGTCCGGCCCACCCAGACGGAGGCCAGCCGTTTCCTTGTCCAGGCCAGCTTTGGTGCGACGGATGCGGATATGTCCGCAATCACCACCACGACCTTTGCCGACTGGATAGGCCAGCAGGTCGCGCTGACGGCCGGCACGCCGCACCTGACCTGGGTTGACCGGCGTCTGGCGGAGCTGCGCGCGGCCAATCCTTCGGCCAATGTCAATGCCAATCAGTTCTATGAAAGTTTCTGGAACAGTGTCGCGACGGCGCCGGACACATTGCGCCAGCGCGTCAAGTTCGCCCTGTCTGAAATCTTTGTCGTCTCGTTCGCGATGGATGGTGAGGACACGCGTGGCCTGGCCTCCTACTATGACATGTTGGGCAAGAACGCCTTTGGCAACTTCCGGCAACTGCTGGAGGACGTCACCTATCACCCCGCCATGGGCATCTATCTGACCTATCGTGGCAACCAGAAGGAAGACCTGCGCACGGGGCGCAATCCTGACCAGAACTATGCCCGCGAAGTCATGCAGTTGATGACGATAGGTCTTTACCTGCTGAACACGGATGGGACGCTTAAAAAGGACATTCTGGGCAATGCCCAGCCGACCTATGGCCAGAACGACATCGACGGTCTGGCCAAGGTGTTCACCGGACTGAGCTGGTACCATCCCACGCCGACCAATTCCACCTTCAGCGGCGGGTCGCGGCATGCGGAAGCCCACACCCTGCCGATGACCGTCTATAATAACTATCACTCGGTATCGGCCAAAAGCTTCCTCGGCACGGATATCGCTCCGTCGGCCACAGCCGATGGGGCGGCAGATATCAAGATCGCGCTCGATACCTTGTTCAACCATGCCAATGTCGGTCCGTTCATCGGCAAGCAGCTGATCCAGCGGCTGGTGACCTCGAACCCCAGCCCGGCCTATGTCGGCCGCATCGCCGCTGTGTTCAACAATAATGGTTCAGGCGTGCGCGGTGATATGGCGGCCGTTGTCCGCGCGATCCTTCTCGACACCGAGGCGCGTACCGCCGGCGACGCGACCTACGGCAAGCTGAAGGAACCGATCTTCCGCCTCGCCAACTGGATGCGCAGTTTCGAGGTGACGTCACAAAGCGGCAACTGGCTGATGGGGTCGACCTCGGCCAACACCTCTCTGGGCCAGTCGCCGCTCACGTCGCCGTCCGTCTTCAACTTCTATCGCCCCGGCTATGTGCCGCCGAGGTCTACCCTGGGCACCAAGGGCTTACTTGGGCCTGAGTTCCAGTCGACCGACGAGGTTTCGGTCGCCAGCTATCTCAACACCATGCAAAGCGCGGTGGGCAACGGCATCGGCAGCAGCAACGATATCCGCTCGGCCTATGTCAAGGAGCTGGCCCTGGCCGACAATCCTCCGGCGTTGATCGACCGGCTCAATCTTCTTCTGTATGGCGGCGCTCAGTCGGCCGGGCTGAGGACCAAGATCAGCAATGCCGTCAGCGGTATCGCCATCCCCGGTGCTACCGCCACGCAGGCCCAGATCGATGCCGCCAAACTCAATCGTGTCAAGCTGGCCGTCTTCCTCAGCCTGGCTGCTCCTGAATATATCGCACAACGGTAACCTCCCCATGACTGCTCATCTCGATCGCCGCGAGTTTCTTCGCATGTCCGGAGGTTTGGCCGGACTGACCACGGCTTCCGCCTTCGGCCTTCAGATGGCCGCCGCAGGGACCGCCGCGGCGGCCGGCGCCAGTGACTACAAGGCCCTGGTCTGTATCTTCATGTACGGCGGCAACGACGCCAACAACATGGTGCTGGCCACGGATGACGACTCCTGGGGCCGATATTTCGCGGCACGGAACCAGGGCGCGGATCCGATTGCCTTGATGCCCGTCGGGATGGACGCGACGCCCATCGGCCAGGTGAATTCCCTCACGGGCCGCACCTCGGCGCTTGCCCGCCCGGAGCAGTGGGGCGGCGTCCTGCCGATCGTGCCCGGGACAGCGCAGGCCATTCCAGCCGGGACCTCGGCCTCGACCCGTACCTTTGCCCTGCATCCAGCCATGGCGCCGGTACAGGAGATTTTCAATAGCGGACGGCTGGCGGTGCTGGCCAATGTCGGCACCCTGGTTAATCCGGTAACCAAGGCGCAGTATAAGGCAAGGAGCGTCCCCCTGCCGGCCAGCCTCTATTCGCACAACGACCAGCAGTCGACCTGGCAGGCCGGAGCAGCCGAAGGCGCGCGTCTCGGCTGGGGTGGCCAGATGGGCGATCTCCTGGCCAGCGAGAATGGCGTCAACACCATCTTCACCGCCATTACCACCCAGGGCTCGGCGGTCTTCCTGGCCGGCCGCAATGTCCTTCAGTACCCATTGAGCTCCAACGCTTCGCCTGCCATGGTGGTCAACGGCACGATGGCCAGCAGCCTGTTCGGGTCGTCGGCGGCGCCGGCGGTGCTCAAGGACATCATCATGGAGATGGGCGGGGCCAGTGATTTCGCCAACGACTACGGCGCGGTCACCAGCCGCTCGATCGGTGCGGCGTCGACGGTCAACACGGTTTTCAGCCAGTCCGTGGTCACGAATATACCCGCGCCGCCGGTCTATACCAATCCGGCGAAAAACGCGGTTGAAACCAACACCGTCGCCGTCCAGTTACGCACCGTGGCGCGCATGATCGCCGCCGCGCCGACATTCGGGCTGAAGCGTCAGGTGTTTCTGGTCAGCGCCGGCGGTTACGACACGCACGATACGCAAAACCGCGATCAGCCGAACAATCTCGCCAAGCTGGCCCAGGGGCTGAAATATTTCGATGAGGTGCTTGCCGATATCGGCGGCGTCGACATGCGCGCCAATGTGACGACGTTTACCGCCTCCGACTTTTCGCGCACCTTCAACACCAATGGCGATGGTACCGACCACGCCTGGGGCGGTCACCACCTGATCATGGGCGGCGCGGTCCGTGGCGGCGATATGTACGGCCAGTTTCCGACGGTCGGCATGGACCTTGACGGCTTCAGCAACCCGGACATGGCGGGCGGCGCCTTCGTGCCTACCACCTCAGTCGATCAGTATGCGGCGACGCTGGGGGCCTGGTTCGGCGTCGGCAATAGCGACCTCAACACCATCTTCCCGAACCTGCGCAACTTCAGTTCGGCCAATCTGGGGTTTGTCTAGAACGGCAAAAGCCGGCGTTTTCGCCGGCCTTTGCTCCATGAAGGCTAGTGGTGAGCCTTCCACATGGCCGCCATCTCTTCCTTGGACAGCATATTGTCCTTGTTGGTATCGGCGGCGGTAAACTTGGCTTCGCCCGCCGCGTTGAATTCGTCGTGGGTGATTGCGCCGTCGGCGGCCGCGCCCTTTAAATCCATATGCTTGGCGGACTTTTCCGTGGCGGACAACGTACCGTCGTTATTGGTGTCCGCCTCGCTGAACTTATGGTCCATCGCGGCCTTGTGTTCATCGTGGCTTATCATGCCGTCCTTGTTCTTATCCATCATCTCCATCTTATGACCCATGTCGCCCTTATGGGCGTCACCGGCATAGGCGGGCAGGGCGAGGGCGGCGCCGGCAAGGCAGGCGGCAATGAGTGCGGTTTTCATCGGGTGTGTCCTGTCTGAAGCAGTAAGCCGGGCCATTCCGGCTGGCCACCTCCTAGGTCACTCCGCATCAAGGTTCGATAAGGATTTACACGCAACAGGCGTTTTTCTCGCTCTGCAGGTGTGTCGCGGCGGCCGGTATATCCGTCCCGCCGCGGTGTCACAT
The DNA here is from genome assembly GCA_946480525.1 of uncultured Asticcacaulis sp. Next base: position 6,341 of record CAMLLA010000130.1, read on the forward strand.
TAGAGCGATATGGCGAAAAGTGTAAGCGGTTTTCGCCTTAAATATCGCGATAAAACAAAAACTTAGATCGGAATGGCGTTTCCACCTAAACCCATTCCGATCTAGCCTTTGACGCTTTCGGCGGCGTAGAACTGGGCCATGGCGGTCAGGCCGACCGGCTTGATCTTTGGGGCCTGGCCGGCGGCGCCGAACTGCTCGAAGCGCTCTTCGCAGACCTTTTCCATCATGGCGTAGGCCGGCTTGAAATAGGTGCGCGGGTCGAAGACCGACGGCTGTTCCTTGAACACCTTGCGGATGCCGGCTGTGATAGCCAGGCGCAGGTCCGTGTCGATATTGATCTTGCGCACGCCCATCTTGATGGCCTTTTGCAGTTCTTCTATTGGCACGCCCCAGGTCTGGGGGATTTCCCCGCCATATTCGTTGATCAGGTCCTGGAGTTCCTGCGGAACGGACGATGAACCGTGCATGACCAGGTGCGTGTTCGGCAGGCGCTTGTGAATCTCGGTGATGATATTCATGGCCAGGACTTCGCCGTCCGGCTTGCGCGTGAACTTGTAGGCGCCATGGCTGGTCCCCATGGCGATGGCAAGCGCATCGACATTGGTGCGGGCAACGAAATCCACCGCCTGGTCCGGGTCGGTCAGCAGTTGCGAATGGTCGAGTACACCTTCGGCGCCGTGGCCGTCCTCGGCTTCGCCCATGCCGGTTTCCAGGCTGCCGAGCACGCCCAGTTCGCCTTCGACCGAGACGCCACAGGCGTGAGCCATTTCGACGACCTTGGCCGTCACGTCGACATTATATTCATAGTCGGCGGGCGTCTTGGCGTCGGCCTTAAGCGAACCGTCCATCATGACGGACGTGAAGCCGTGCTGGATGGCGGAGGCGCAGGTGGACACCGAGTTGCCGTGATCCTGGTGCATGCAAAGCGGAATTTCGGGATAGATTTCGACCAGCGCATTGATCATGCGCTTGAGCATCAGGTCGTTGGAATAGGCGCGGGCGCCGCGCGAAGCCTGGATTATGACCGGCGACTGGACCTTGCGGGCGGCCTCCATGATGGCCAGGCCCTGTTCCATGTTGTTGATATTGAATGCCGGCATGCCGTAGCCGTTTTCGGCGGCATGGTCCAACAGCTGACGCAGACTGATACGAGCCATTCTATAGTCTTCCCTCTTTCGCGGCACGCTTTGGTGGTCTGCAAATGCCCGTCTTCCTGCGTTCCAGTGCTCACGTACTCAAGTACGCTCCGCTCCGGTACTCGGAAGCCACACATTTTCGACTCACCACAGCGCACCTTTGGCTGTGATTGGGTTCCGTCGGATGTGGCCTCCGCTCGGATCCCGGTGATTTTTGCAGGCGTGGCCTTTTGACCTGTTTTGCACCCGCGAAATATAAGTTTTAAATAGTGTTGTCGTTTCAGGCCCCCGCCATGCAAGACCTGTACCGACCTATTTCTCCAGTGCAGCGACGCCCGGCAACGCCTTACCTTCCATCCATTCCAGGAAGGCTCCGCCCGCGGTCGAGACGAAGGTCATATCTTCGCTCACGCCGGCGTGGTTCAGCGCGGCCACGGTGTCGCCACCGCCTGCCACGGCCACCAGCTTACCGGATTTTGTTTGCGACGCAGCAAATTTCGCGGCCGCGACGGTTGCCGCATCGAAGGGTGGCAATTCGAACACACCCAGGGGCCCGTTCCAGATCAGGGTCTTCGACTCACTCATGACCGTTTTCAACTGTTCAACCGTCTTCGGGCCTGCGTCGAAAATCTTGTCTTCGGCCGACAGGGGGGCGCCAAGGTCTTGCGTGCGGTTTTCGGCATTGGCCTTGAACGCCTGCGCTACGACGACGTCAACCGGCAGCAGGATCTTGCAGCCCTTGTCTTCGGCTTCCTTGAGGATTTCAAGTGCCGTATCCTTCAGGTCCTTTTCGCACAAGGAGCCGCCGATATCGTGGCCCTGGGCATAAAGGAAGGTGTTGGCCATGCCGCCACCGATCGCCAGCGCGTCCAGCTTGCCGACCAGGTTCTTGAGCAGGTCCAGCTTGGTCGAGACCTTGGAACCGCCGACAATGCCGAGCGTCGGACGCTGCGGGGAGCCCAGTGCGGCATCGAGCGCCTGCAATTCACGCTTCATCGACTCGCCGGCATAGGCGGGCAAAAGGTGCGCCACGCCTTCGGTCGAGGCATGGGCGCGGTGAGCCGCAGAGAAGGCGTCATTGACATAGATGTCGCCCAGGGCCGCCAGCTGTTTGGCGAACTCGGGATCATTCGTTTCTTCACCGGCGTGGAAGCGGACGTTTTCAAGCAGGGCCACGCTGCCGGCGGGCAGGAGCTTCAGCAGATCGGCGGCATCAGGACCGACGCAGTCCTTGGCAAAACCGACCGTGACACCCAGCAGTTCCGACAGGGGACCGGCGACGGGGCGCAGCGACATTTCCGGCACGACCTTGCCCTTGGGGCGGTCGAAGTGGGCCAGAAGCGCCACCTTGGCGCCCAGTTTCGTCAGCTTTTCGATTGTCGGGACGGCGACTTTCAGACGCGTATCGTCGGTGATGCGGCCGTTTTCCATCGGGACGTTGAAGTCAACGCGCACCAGGGCGGTCTTGCCGGTCAGCGAGGTCAGGTCGTCGAGAGTCTTGAAAGGCATGTATTCATCCTGGGGAACGGGAACGCCAGGCTCCGGCCCGGCCATGTCGAAAAACCCCGCCGGAGCGTCTCCGGCGGGGTAAGCATCAAAGGAACTTCGAGAAGGCGATAGCCGTGTCGGCCATGCGGCTCGAGAAACCCCATTCGTTGTCGTACCAGCTGAGGATACGGACCAGCTTGCCCGAAATGACCTGGGTCTGGTTGAGCGCGAAGGTCGACGACGCCGGCTCGTGGTTGAAGTCGGAGGAAACCAGCGGCTCGTTCGTGTAGGCCAGGACGCCCTTCATCGCACCGTCGCTGGCGGCGACGATGGCGGCGTTGATCTCTTCCTTGGTCACGTCGCGCGACGCGTTGAACACCAGGTCGACCGCCGACACGTTCGGCGTCGGAACGCGGATCGACGAGCCGTCGAGCTTGCCCTTCAGTTCCGGCAGGACCAGGCCCACGGCCTTGGCGGCGCCGGTCGATGTCGGGATCATGCTGAGCGCCGCGGCGCGGCCGCGATAGAGATCCTTGTGCATCTGGTCCAGCGACGGCTGGTCGTTGGTATAGGAATGGATCGTCGTCATGTAGCCCGACTCGATGCCGCACAGGTCGTTCAGCACCTTGGCGACAGGCGCCAGGCAGTTGGTGGTGCACGACGCATTCGAGATGACCATGTCCTCGGCGGTCAGGCTGGCATGGTTGACGCCGTAGACGATTGTCTTGTCGGCGCCATCGGCCGGTGCGGAAACGATGACGCGCTTGGCGCCGGCTTCGAGGTGCGCGGCGGCCTTGTCGCGCGCGGTGAAGATGCCGGTGCATTCAAAGGCGATGTCGACCTTTAGGTCCTTGTGCGGCAACTCGGCCGGGTTCTTGATCGCCGTCACCTTGATCGGCGTATAGGTGCGGCCATTGGCGGTGATGACCAGGCTGTCGCCCTCGACCTT
>CAMLLA010000131.1 GCA_946480525.1 uncultured Asticcacaulis sp.
ATCCTTCCCGGCGCCACTGCGTTTCAGAGTCAGCCCGCCAACGATGACGGTCGCCGCAGGACGCAGCCGCAACGCCGCAGCCTGATGACCGGCATGGCGGCGGCGGTTGCCGCCGCAGCCATCCTGTTTGGCGGCGGCGCCTATTATCTGTGGTCGGTAAAGACCGAAGTCTATGAAACCGGCGTCGGCCAGCAGCACGTCGCCACCCTGGATGATGGCTCGCAACTGGCCCTTAATACCGACAGCAAGGTGCTGGTCACCTACTACGCCGACCGGCGCCATCTGGAACTGCTGCGTGGCGAAGCCATGTTCGATGTTGCGCACAATCCGCAGCGGCCCTTCACGGTCCTGGCCGGACAGGAACAGGTCAAGGCGCTCGGCACATCCTTTGTCGTCCGCCGTGAACCGAACCACCTGTGGGTCACCCTGGTCAGGGGCAAGGTCGAGCTGAGCAACCGCGTGGCATCGGCTGACGGCGGGACGGACTTCCGGCCTCAGGTCATCCTGGCGCCGGGCGAACGCGCAACGGTCGATGGTGCGGGCAATCTGATGGTCGACCGGCCCTCGGTGTCGGCCATGGTGGCTTGGCGTCAGGGCGAGGTGGTCTTCAAGGATACGACCATCCTCGAAGCCGCCAATGAACTTAACCGCTATGGTCCCACAAAGATCGTCGTCACCGACCCTGCTGTGGCGCGCACCCGTGTCTCGGGCCTGTTCAAGATCAACCGGCCGGCGGATTTCGCCACAGCCGTGGCGGAACTGAACGGCGTCCGTGTCCGCAGGACCACCAACGCCATAGAACTGACCCGGTAGGCAATCGCTGCTTCCTGTCCAGACACGCCTGTGCCATATCTGTCTGGACGGTTCGATCGGCAATCCGGCATGTGAATGCCTGTCTGGCCCGCAGGACCGTCTCAATGCGGCGGGCGTATAACAAGAATGGCGCCCGTCATACCGGGCAGGGACATGAAGTTTCGCGCGCAGCTTTTCGGCGGGAGTGTCGTCGTGGCGTCGGCCATGATGGCTGTCGCCTCTGCGCATGCGCAAACGCGTGTCAGCTTTGACGTGCCGGCCGGTCCCTTATCCGACTCGCTTTTGAAAGTGGCCCGGGCGGGACAGGCCAATATCGTATTTTCTCCTGAGGCCGTGTCCGGCCGGCCGGCTCCGGCCGTCAGGGGAACGCTCTCGGTCGAGGAGGCCCTGCAACGTCTGCTGGCGGGAACCGACCTGACCTACAGTCAGGCCGGCGGCACCTATGTCGTCAAGGCATCGGTGCGTGTTCCCGCCCGTACGCAACCGCGTATCGCCGTCGCCAGGCCGCCGGAGCATCTGGATGCGCCAATCATCGATCCGCCGGTTATCGTGGTCACCGGCTATCGCAGCAGTCTGGAAATGGCGATCAACCTGAAGCGGGGGTCGGGGGGAATTACCGACAGCATCGTCGCTGAGGATATGGCCAAGTTCCCGGACAACAATGTCGCCGAAGCCATTCAGCGCGTGTCCGGCGTGGCGATCAGCCGGGACCAGGGGGAGGGGCGGTCTGTCTCGGTGCGTGGCCTGGGGGCGGACTTCACGCGAGTCGAAATCAATGGGGTCGAAGCGCAGGCGGCGACCGATGGCCTGAGCCAGGGTGTCAACCGCGGCCGCGGCTTCGACTTCAATGTCTTCCCGTCGGAAATCTTCAACCGGATCGATGTCCAGAAGACGTCGCGCGCCGACCTGCCCGAAGGGTCATTGGGCGCGACGGTTAGCCTGGCGACGCCGCGCCCGTTCGACCGCAAGGGCCCGAAACTGGCCATGGCGGTCCAGGGCAGCTACAACGACATGAGCGAAAGGGCAGGGACGCGCGCCACTGCCCTGTTCAGCAAGACCTTCGCCGATGACCGTTTCGGTGTGCTGGTCGCCATGTCCTATGCCGCGACGCCTCTTGAGATCCAGGGCGTCAACAGCGGCTACTGGAACCAGGGCACCGCGAACGGCGGGTTCTGCAAGCCGACGACGGGGACGGGCGGCATATGCGATGTGCCGGCCGATGACTTCGCCGCGTCGACGGCTGCTTACGACCTGGCCAATCAGGCACGGGTCTTTCACCCGCAATTCTACCGCTACACCCATCTGATCGGCGACCAGACCCGACTGAGCCTGACCGGCAGTGCCCAGTGGCGGGCCTCCGACAAGACCCTGGTGACAGCCGACTGGCTCTATTCGCGCTTCCATACCGTGCGCCACGACCATTTCCTGGAACCGATCGGCTTCAGCCGCGCCGGCTCCCAGGGGGGCAAGCCGGAAATCGTGCCGCGCCGCATTGAGGTCGACAGCAACAATACGATTACCTATGGCCTGTTCGACAATGTCGATGTCCGGTCCGAGAGCGTCCTCGACGACTTCGCCACGACCTTTCACCAGGCCTCGGTCTCTGTCCGCCACCAGTTCACGCCGCGCCTGACGGTCGAAGGCCTGGTTGCAGGATCGCGGTCGCGCTTCGACAACGACACCGAAATCTTCACCCAGATCGACCGCTATAATGTCGACGGCTACGCATACGATATCCGCCAGACCGGTCAGGACCGCCCCGTCCTGAACTACAATTTCGACCTGACGGATCCGGACAACTGGTATTTTGGGCCGCGTGTCGCCGTACCCGGCGGCACGGGCAGCACCAGCCCCGAAATCCGGTTTCGTCCCAACTATACGCGTTACGGCTATGACACGGCGCGCATCAAGGCGGCGTACGCGTTCTCGGATCGGACCAATCTGACGGCAGGGCTTGAAGCCAAACGCTACAGTTTCGAAAGCATCGTCTACCTCTTCGATCAGGGACAGGGGAATTTCCCGGCGCCGTCGCGCAATATGTCCGAACTGACCAACATGTTCTGCGGCCTCGATACCATAGCGCCGCCGTCCGGTACGCCGCGCTGCTGGCTGGAGCCGAATATCGATGCCTTCGTGGCGGAGTACGACCTGTTCGCCAACAGTGGCCGCACAGCTCTGTCCACCACCAATGTCACGGCGCGCGGCTCCAACATGGCGGTGACGGAAAACGACCTTTCGCTGTTTGCCCAGCTTAATTTCCGCCGGCAGCTGTTCGGCAAGCCATTGCACGGCAATATCGGCGTGCGCGCGGTGCGTACGCGACAGCAGTCCGTATTTTACACCAACCTGACCACGCCCTCGGCTCAGAGCGATTACGTCCTGACCACGGCCAGCCGGCATTATGACGACGTCCTGCCGTCCCTGAATGTGGCGTTTGAGCCAAATGCCCAAACCGTCGTGCGCTTCAGTGCGGCCAAGGTCATGGCGCGTCCGCCCCTGTCCAGCCTGGCTGAAGCGACCAATGTGGCGGTAAGGGGCGCGGGGCGTTTCGTGACGACCGGCAACCCGAACCTCGAGCCGTTTCGCGGCACAAGCTACGACCTGTCCTATGAATGGTACCCGGCGCAGGGCGAGTTCGTTGCCCTCGGCTTCTTTTACAAGGACATATCGACCTATATCCAGAACGTCACGCGGATCGCGCCCTATTCGACGACGGGCCTGCCGGCCGATCTGCTCGATGGGACCGATACGATCCCTTCCGATGAGTTCTCGATTTCCAACGTCGTCAACACGCCGGGTGGTCCGCTGACCGGCATCGAGCTGAATTATCAGAAGCCGCTGCGCTTCCTGCCCGGCAACTGGTCGGGTCTGGGTGTCCTGTTCAACTATACCTACGTCGCCAGCCGGGTGAAGTACCAGACGACCAACGCGGCGGGTTCGACCGTGGTGGAGGCCGACCTTATCCATCTGTCGCGAAATTCGTACAATGCCTCCGTCTATTACGACAAGGGCCCGGTTCAGGCGCGGTTGTCGACCAATTACCGCGACGGGTATCTGACGGCCGTGCCGGGCCTGTACAGCGCCGACGCCAGCGGGATAGATGCCGCCACCTATTGGGATTGCGCTTTCAGCTATCGGCTGAAGCCGGGCCTGACGCTTACTTTCGAAGGTCTCAATCTCACCAACCAGGCCAATGTCACCTGGGACCATACCGACCGGCACCTTGTGGGCGACTACCGCCTGAGCGGCCGCAAGTTCTATCTGGGTGTGCGCTACACCTACTAGATCGGAATGATTTTAAGTGGAAGCGTCATTCCGATCTAAGTTTTTGCTTTGTCGCGATATTTTGGCAAAACCGCTTCACACTTTACAGCACATCGCTCCAGGCCGCGCCTATCGTGCCCACCCTTCAAAAAAAAATTCAAAAATCCTGTCCGCAGGACGATGGCTGTTCGTCTTCATAGACGGAGCCAATTCGTGCCTGGGCACGGATCGAGGCTTCGCAACAACAAGACGCCGTTAGCGGCGCGCAGGAAGCAGGATACGCCACATGACTATGCCAGGAAAACGGCTGTAATTGAGCCTTGCTCTTTAGTGTATAGCGAGAAATGCATGCCGCTTTATTATAAAGACGGTGCAATTTTTCGCGTCAATGTTCTAAATAAATGCATGTTGTAAATAGACAACATGTATTTTGTTTAATAAATGCTGTCGTGAATATTTTGAATTCTCTATTGCGCTTCACGCTTGGTTACCGATAACATTGATCATCATGGGTGTCTTGTAGCGGTCATTCGCATCGTGACACCGGTGTCCGAAATATCGGGCGATTGCCCGGCAACGGGTTTGAAGCGTCATAAGCTTCGTAGGCAAACAGGGAAGTAAACATGAAGACGAATAAAATTCGCGGCGTAACCATGCGGGGAATGCTGTTGGCGGGTATCTCACTGGCGGCGGTGGCGCATGGCGCGCACGCCCAGGATGCACCGGCGGCGGCCAAGGACGACGAAGTGGTTGTCGTGACGGGTTATCGCGCATCGCTGCAGACGTCGCTGAGCACCAAGCGCAAGGCGGACGTCATGCTGGACGCCATCACCGCCGAAGACATTGCCGACTTCCCGGACGCAAACCTGGCGGAATCGCTGCAGCGCATCCCGGGTATCTCGATCGACCGCGACAACGGCGAAGGCCGTCAGATTTCCGTACGCGGCCTGGGGGGTGACTTTACCCGCGTCCGCATCAACAACCTGGAGGCCCTGTCGACGGGCGGCGCCAACGACGCCGGTTCGACGCCGAACCGGTCGCGCGCCTTCGACTTCAACACCTTCGCCTCGGAACTGTTCAACTCGCTGAAGGTCCGCAAGACGGCTTCAGCCGAAACCGACGAAGGTTCGCTGGGCGCGACTGTCGACCTGCAGACCGGCCGTCCGTTTGACTACAAGAACGGCGCCAGCGCCTTCTCGGTCCAGGCGGCGCACAACAGCAATGGCGGGACCATCAGCCCGCGTGTGACCGGCCTGTTCTCGCGCCGCTGGGCCGATGGCAAGCTCGGTTTCCTGGCTTCGGTCGCATATTCGGAAAAGACGTCCGAAAACGACCAGTATCGCCGTGGCGCGGCGTCTTTTGACTACACCTATCGTGGTTCGACCTGGGCGGGCAATGAAATCCCGGGCCGTGCCGGTTTCTCGGCGCCGGCCGGGACGACATTTGATTATGTTGGTCCCAATGGCGTGACTGTCGTCCGACCGATTACCAATGCGGCGGTCCTGGCTGCGCAAACGGGCTCAGACCCGGCTGCCTATGCCATCATGAATCCGGGCTGTCCGGCGGTTCAGTCAACATTCCAGACCGCTCCGAATACGCTCACTGCGACGACCGGTGGCTGTAACAACTCGCTGGTGAAATTCCCGGCGCTTGGTTCCATCGAACAGCAGGATCTCGAGACAAAGCGTCTCGGCATCACGACGTCCTTCCAGGTTCAGCTGGCGCCGCGCACCCGCCTGACCATCGACGGCCTCTATTCGAAGCTGGAGAACAAGTCGACCATCAACCAGGTGTCGACTGTCGGCCTGAATCGCAACAATACCAATGCGACGTACAACACGGCCACGGCGTCTACTTCGATCACCAATAAGCGCAACCTGTATCCCAGCCTTTGTACGGCGCAGGGCGAAACCAACTTCCTTCCGGCAGTGGACTGTGGTGCGCGCCTCTACGGTACGACGCCGGCCTTCACGACGGGGTCCAACGGCGCCCCGGCTGTGCTCGGCACCAACATCTTCTCGGTCAATCCGTACAATCTCGATACGTACGACTATTATAACAACCCGAAATCAGTGGGTTATGTCGCAAGCCCCGACGGCATTGGCTTCCGTGACAAGCTGATCGGCCGTCCGGCCACCGATGTCCTGGCCGCGCACGTCACCGACGGCAATGCCGATTACCTGCAACTGCGCAATGTCGACTGGCGCTCGGCCGCCGACCGTGGCCAGTACACGACCGAGTTCAACCAGGTCTCGGTCAACCTGACGCACAGCTTCACGGACAGCTTCCGCGGTGACTTCACTGTCGGGTCGTCCAAGTCGTTCAACCACTATCAGGGCCTGCTGGTCGAATTCAATTCGATGGATGCACCCGAAACCTTTACCTATGACGAGCGTGAGGGCGGCGATATGCCGGTCTTCAATCCGGGCTGGAACATCGCGGACGCGTCGCGTTGGGGCATCGTCAAGGGCTTCTCCGGCATGCGGAACTATATCCGCGACACCGAGAACACCTATAGCGGCATGAAGGCCGATTTTACCTGGGACTGGAACGAAAACCTGGCGTTCAAATTCGGCGCCGTGACGCGCGAATTCGGATTCTCGACCAACCAGTTCGAGCGCAACACCGACACTCTGAACCCGACCGAAAAGGAAGCCGGCGTCACGGCGGCGTCGTTGGGCAAGGTGTTTGAATTCGGCCAGGGTCTCGAAGTTCCCGCCGGCACGCCGACCTCGTTCTTCGCGCCGTCGATCGAAGCGTTCTCTGATACGTTCGGCTTCGATTGCAACTGCGTGAACAAGTACGGCGATTTTACCATTACCCGTAAGCGCAATCGCCAGGCTTCCTTCACGGTTGCCGAAAAAACCGAAGGCGTCTACGGCCAGGTCAACTTCAATTACGACCTCTTTGGCCGTAACATGTTCGGCAATATCGGTGTCCGTCAGGTGAAGACGATCGTCGAGTCGCAGGGCGAAACGAACTCTGGCGCGCCGATCTATGGCACCAACGAGTATGACGACACTCTGCCGTCATTCAACCTGGCCTGGGAAGTGGCCGATGACTTCATGATTCGCTTCGGCGCATCCGAGGTCATGGCGCGGCCGCAACTGGTCAACCTGTCGCCGGCCATTTCCGCCATTACCATTCCGGCATTGGGCGAAACCATTGGCGGGACCCTGACCGTCGGCAATCCGAAGCTTCAGCCGTTCCGAGCAACTGCCTACGACCTCAGCGCCGAATGGTACTTCGCCAAAAACGGTCTGTTGTCGCTGGCCGTCTTCAAGAAGGACATCGAGTCCTATCCGCAAACGGTCCTCTATTCGGCGCCTTTGTCGACCTTCCTTGATCCTTCGGCCATCGCTACCCTGCGTCAGCAGTTCACCGACCAGGACCAACTGAACTATATCGACAATGACTACGATATGCTGGCCCGTCAGTATCGTGACGCGCCGGGCGGATCGCTGAAGGGCTGGGAATTCAGCTACCAGCAGGACTTTACCTTCCTGCCCTGGTACTTCAAGAATACCGGCGTCCAGTTCAACATGACCCACATCGAGTCAGAGCTGAACTACATCCTCGATCCGGGTGTGGTGAACCCGACGACGGGCGTTGTGACCAAGGCGCCTGTCTACGGCACCGGTCCGTGGCTGAACGCGTCGCCGGACTCGATCAACCTGACGGTCTATTACGAGACCCAAAAGTTCAGCGCCCGCGTTTCGGCCGCCCAGCGCGCCGGCTACTACACCACCTACCCGATCGCTTCGGGCGCGTGCGATCCGGGCCTGCAAGCCAACGGCACGCCTTGTGATGGTCCTTTGATGAACGAGTTCGGCGGTTCGGAAGAAACGCTGAACGTCGACTTCTCGATGACCTATTCGCCGACGAAGCACCTGTCCTTCTCGCTGGAAGGCCTGAACATGACCAACCAGACAAGCAACCGCTACGCCTACAACGTACCGGTCGTGACGCAGTACGGCTCGACCGGCCGCGTCATCACCCTGGGTGTTCGCTACAAGTACTAGTGTGTCGCATTCCCTGCTTCGAACCGCTTTTCACTTCGGCGGGGAATGCTCCAGGCGTACAATCGGAACCGCTTTTGTCTCCCAGCGGTTCCGGTCACCTTCTCCCTCTACGGTACCTTCGACTCCCCGTTTCAGGTGCCCGTCTTGGCGAGTCAGGGGATCCCTCCTGACTCGCCCTTTTTTTAGTATCCGCTGATTATGACCCGCTCCTTATGCCGCCGTACCGTGTTGTTCAGTGCCGCCGCATTCGGTGGCGCCGCTGCCATGCCGGCGTTTACGGCTTCGCCCGATCTCTATACGCGCACCAGGGGTGGCCAGGGCGGCCGCATTGTCCGTGTGACCAGCCTGGGCGCTGATGGCGAAGGATCGCTGAAAGCAGCGCTCGACCAATCCGGGCCGCGCGTCGTTGTTTTCGAGGTCGGCGGGATAATCGACCTCGCCCGAACGTCTCTCAAGATTACCGAGCCCTTCGTTACCATTGCCGGCGAGACCGCACCTGGTCCCGGTGTAACGCTCATTCGCGGCGGCATGCAGGTGGCGGCGCACGATGTCATCATTCGCCATATCGCCATCCGTCCCGGCACGGCCGGTGCCGCGAAAAAGAGCGGTTTCGAGCCCGACGGCCTGACGACGTATAAGGCGCACGACGTCATCATCGACCATTGCAGCCTGACCTGGGCGGTGGACGAAGCCCTGTCGGCGTCCGGGCCGCGCTTCGAAGGCGAAGGCCCAGACGAATGGCGGCGCAACACGTCGCACCGCATCACCTTTTCCAACAACCTGATCGCCCAGTCTTTGCGTGACGCCAGCCATAGCAAGGGCCCGCATTCCATGGGCTCGCTGATCCATGACAATGTGACGGGTGTGCTGATCCACGGCAATCTCTATGCTCACAACAATGAGCGCCATCCGCTGGTCAAGGGTGGCGGCAGTGCGGCCGTCATCAACAACGTCTTCGTCAATCCCGGCCACACCTGCGCGCAATATACGCTGGTGGCGGATCAGTGGACGGGCCGGGAAACCGTCACTGGCCGCATGATCCTGAGGGGCAATGTCATGCGCGGCGGCCGCGATACACGTGCGGGCCTCAGCATGCTGACCTTCGGCGGGGCGGGAGATCTCGACCTGCACGCGGCCGACAATATCGTCACCTGCGCCGATGGTTCGGCAGGCAAGATCATCGGCTACTATCAGGCCCGCGCCGACGGCTATGACGAGGGCGGTGCGTATAAACCCCAGGCCTTTATTCGCGCCATACCGCGTGAAGTCCTGTGGCCTGAAGGTTTGAAAGTCCTCCCTGCTGCGGCTGCCGAAGCCCAGGTCTACAAGACTTGCGGCGCCCGACCCTGGGCCCGCGACCCTATCGATGCCCGTATCATCGCCGATGCCCGATCGGGCGCTGGACGGCTGATCGATTCCGAAACCGACGCCGGCGGCTATCCCGAACGCCCCGCCGTGCGCCGGACCTATAACCCAAGAACACTTCTGTAAAAGAGGAAATGCCGAATGTCAGCGAACCGCCGCGACGCATTGAAATCCTTCAGTCTGGGAGCGCTGTTGTTTGGCGCGCCTGCCGTTGCGGAGGCGGCTCCCAAGACGTCCGCCGCACCGCTGCTTACCTGGTCCAAGGGGGTGGAAGGCCAGCGCAAGGCTGACCTCGGCAATGGCACCTTCCTCAATCCGATCATGGCCGGCGATCATCCCGATCCGTCCATCCTGAAGGATGGCGAAGACTATTACATGACGTTTTCGACCTTTGACGCCTATCCCGGCCTGATCATCTGGCATTCGAAGGATCTGGTGAACTGGCAGCC
>CAMLLA010000132.1 GCA_946480525.1 uncultured Asticcacaulis sp.
CCTTCATATAGGGCGTATTGTCGATGATGGTTCCGAACATGTCGGAAAATGCGGTCTGGTCCATGACTTCATCTTTACGTTGCAAAGCCGATATGATTTTCGCTTATCTTGACGCGGACGTCAAAGCCTCATGTCAAAAATGTCCTTGCAATCGCCGGTTAAACGGCGTCTTTTAGGCATCTGAATTCCCAATTTCCTAAAGGTTTCCGCCGCCATGTCCGCGTCTCTGGATCAGGTTCCCGCCAATCGTTCGGCTCTCGTCCTGTTTTCAGGCGGGCAGGATTCAAGCGTGTGCCTGGCCTGGGCGCTCAAGCATTACGATCGTGTGGAAACCATCGGCTTCGACTATGGCCAGCGCCATGCGATCGAGATGACGACGCGCCTGTCCGTGCTGGCGAAGTTCCGCGAAGTCTTTCCGCTGGCGGCGGAAAAGCTGGGCGAAGATCATGTCTGCGACCTCAAGGGGTTCGGCGCCGTGGCGGAATCCGCCCTGACGCGCGAAAGCGAAATCGTAATGACCGAACGCGGCCTGCCGTCGTCCTTCGTGCCGGGCCGCAATCTCGTCTTCTTCGTCTACGCTGCGGCGGTGGCTGACCGGCGCGGCATCGATCATCTTGTCGGCGGCATGTGCGAGACCGACTATTCCGGCTATCCGGACTGCCGCGCCAACACGCTCGACGCCATGGAAAAGACGCTGGTGCTCGGCGTCGAGCGTCCGTTCCGCATCGACACGCCATTGATGCAGCTCAACAAGGCGCAGACATGGGCGCTGTCGCACGAACTCGGCGGCGACGAACTGGTGCAATTGATCCTCGAAGAAACGCACACCTGCTATGTCGGCGCCCGCGGCGAACGCCATGCCTGGGGCTATGGCTGTGGCGAATGTCCCGCCTGCCAGCTGCGCAAGACCGGATTCGAGCATTTTCTGGAAATCCGCCAGGCGTCGCAGGGCAGCTTCGCGAAGTAGTTCGACGCATGTACTCGTTCAAGGAAATTTTCCTGACCCTTCAGGGCGAGGGCGGTCAGGCCGGCCGCGTCAACGTCTTTGCGCGCTTTGCCGGCTGCAACCTGTGGAGCGGCCGCGAGCAGGACCGCGTCACCGCTGCCTGCGATTTCTGTGACACCGACTTCGTCGGCACCGACGGCGAAAACGGCGGCAAGTTCGCCACGCCGGCCGACGTCGTTGCAGCACTGGACGCTGTCTGGGGGCAGGGGCGCATCAGTGAAAAGGCTGTCGTCTTCACCGGCGGCGAACCCCTGCTGCAACTCGATCCGGAGTTGATCGCGGCTGTCAAGGCGGCGGGCTATTTCATCGCCGTCGAAACCAACGGCACTCTGAAAGCGCCGGCGGGTATAGACTGGATCTGCGTCAGCCCTAAAGGGCAGAACCGCCTGAAACAGATAAGCGGCCAGGAACTGAAGCTGGTCTGGCCGCAGGACGGCGTCGACCCTTCCGAGTTCGCAGGCCTCGATTTCGAACGCTTCTATCTTCAACCAAAAGATCCGCTCGGGGCCGACAAGTCGCTGACGCCGCAGCACAATCAGGCCGTGATCGACTACTGCCTCAATCACCCGCAATGGCGGATGAGCGTTCAGACGCATAAACTGGTCGGGTTGAAATAGCCTGCGCGGCGACGAAGTAACCCGGCTTGCAGAGGCATTGGCCGGCCCTTATGACAGAGATAATGTCATAATATGGGAGGTTGCTGTGCGTGGATCACTGGTACTGGCGGCATTGATCGGGGCTATGGCGTTTCCGGCGGTGGCCGAACCACTAAAACATCGCCTTGACGCCATTCCCTATGAACTTGATCTCGCCAATTTCGCCACGAAGGTCGAGGTATCGGGCGATAAACTCGTCGTGGTTTCGCCCAAGGGCACCGACCTTTATCGTTCGGCCAGCGGCAAGGTCGCCGCGAACGCGCCGCGCGTTAGTTTTGAGCCTAAAGGCGATTTCATCTTTTCGGCAAAGGTCGATGCGGCGTTCGGCGCCGATTACGATGGCGCGGCGCTGGTCGTCTATGGCGACGACGGCTACTGGCTGAAGTTCCTGTTCGAACGCATCAACGCCAATGAAAGCGCGGTAACGTCGAGTTTTGCCTCGCCGGTCAGCGACAACAGCTACCATGTTCGTGTTCCGGCGGCGAGGGTGTGGCTGAAAATCGCCCGCGTCGGCAACACAATCCTGCTGTACATGTCGCAGGATGGCAAGGCGTGGCAGATCCTGCGTGACTGTTCCGTCGATCCGGCCCGCAGGTTATCGGTAGGATTTGCCGCTCAGGCGCCATTGGGCGAGACCTATACAGGTACGTTCACCGACATCCGCTTCGAAACAAAAACGCTCACCAAGTATTGGTCGGGCGAATAAGCGGGCGGTTCAGGACTTCGCCTTATCCAGTTCCGCCTTGGGCAGGGCGCAGCCTTTCAGCACCTTGTCGTCGAGGCGGACCTCGGCTGTCAGCGGATATTGCCGGTCGCTCATGCCGTCCGAACAGGGGCCGGGCGTGAGTACGATGCTGAGCGTCGTAGAGCGCAGTTCGGCCTGGTTCCCGGTGATGTGGAAACCGGACGGCGTGAAGTGCCGGGGGGCAGCGTCGGGCCTTTCCAGCAGGACGTCACTGTCGTCGGTCGTGATCGCCCAGAAGGGCTCGGTGCCGAGGATGCGCAGCGGCTGATCGAGCGCAACGCCAGACAGCGTCGTGGCCTCGACTTGCGCCATGCTTTCTGACGCGGCGGCTGGCTCGACTTCGGAGATTTCAGGGGAACATGCTGTCAGGGCAGACAGCAGAACAATACAGGTTACGCAGCGGATCATTGTCGGGACTCAACGAAAAGTAGCGGCGATAAAAGCTTATGCCTATACCGCCGCTGCGTCGAGTGCATGAAAGACACGTTTCAAGCGTATCTAAGTGGCCTTATGCCGCATCGAGCAGCACCACTTCGGCATCCTCCAAAGCCCGGATATCGAGCGTGGCTTCGTCCTTGATGGCGGCGCCGTCGCGCTCATTCAGTTCGACGCCATTGACGCTGACCTTGCCCTTGGCGACGACCAGGTAGAGGTGGCGGCTCTGACCATCAGGCGCGGTCACAGGCGTATAACTCTCCAACTGATCCTTCAGCAGCGTCGCGCCAAGGAGACGGGCAGGGGTACGGATCGGCAAGGCGTCACCATCGTCAGGAAAGCCCGAGGCCAGGGCGACGAACTTGCCCGAGCGGTCAGCTTTCGGGAAAGGCTTGGCCCCCCAGCTTGGCGGCGCACCGCGCTTGGACGGGATAACCCAGATCTGGAACAGGGTCGTCTTGACGGGCTCGACATTGTATTCGGCATGGCGGATGCCGGTGCCGGCCGACATCACCTGCACGTCGCCGGCTTCGGTTCGGCCCTGGTTACCGAGCGAATCCTGATGCGTGATGGCGCCTTCGCGGACATAGGTGATGATTTCCATATTGTCGTGCGGGTGAGGGGGGAAGCCCGAATCCGGCGCGATTTCGTCGTCATTCCACACGCGGATCGATCCCCAGCCCATGCGGGCCGGGTCGTAATAGCTGGCGAAGGAGAAGTGGTGCTTGGCGTTCAGCCAGCCGTGGTTGGCGCCGCCCAGTGTGTTGAAGGCTCTCTTGTCGATCATCGGAAACGCTCCTCTCGGCGCACGCTTAGTGTGCGCGGTGTTGAGGTCTATATAAGTGTAACTGTGTTAATTACAATAGGCCGATATTTCGCGATTTAACCGACGCTGTGCACACCGCCGCCGGTCTGGCCGCGATGGCGCAGATAGGCATCGAGCAGGACGCAGGACATCATGGCTTCGGCCACCGGCACGGCGCGAATACCGACGCAGGGGTCGTGACGGCCCTTGGTCATCAACTCGACTTCCTTGCCCTCGAGGTCTATCGAGTCGCGCTTGGTCAGGATGGAGGAGGTGGGCTTGAGCGCCATGCGCGCTACGACGGTCTGGCCGGTCGAAATGCCACCCAGGATACCGCCGGCGTGGTTCGAGCGGAACTCGGGGCCATCGGCGCCCATGCGCATCTCGTCGGCGTTTTCTTCGCCCGACAGTTCGGCCGCGCCGAAGCCTTCGCCGATTTCCACGCCCTTGACGGCATTGATGCTCATCAACGCCGCAGCGAGTTCGGAATCGAGCTTGCCGTAGAGCGGGGCGCCCCAGCCGGCGGGCACGCCTTCGGCCTGGACTTCGACGACGGCGCCGATGGAAGAACCCGCCTTTCGGATACCGTCGAGATAGTCTTCCCACCGGGCGACGCTGGCCGGATCCGGCGAAAAGAAGGGGTTCTGATCAACGGTGGACCAGTCCCAGTTGCCGCGGTCGACGTGATGTTTGCCCAACTGCACAAGCGCACCACGCACCCGAAGACCTTCGCCGACCAAGGTTTTGAGGACCTTGAGCGCTATGGCGCCGGAGGCGACGCGCGCGGCGGTTTCCCGGGCGCTGGAGCGGCCGCCGCCACGGTAGTCGCGCACGCCGTACTTGGCGAAGTAGGTATAGTCGGCATGGCCGGGGCGGAACTGGCGGGCGATTTCGCCATAGTCCTTGGAGCGTTGATCGGTGTTTTCGATCAGGATCGAGATCGGCGTGCCGGTGGTGACGCCTTCGAACACGCCCGACAAGATCCTGGCTTCATCGGCCTCGCGGCGCTGGGTGACGAAGCGCGATCCGCCGGGTTTGCGGCGGTCCATGGCCCATTGGATGTCCTCTTCCGACAACGGGATGCCGGGAGGGCAGCCGTCGATGACGCAGCCCAGCGCCGGACCGTGGCTTTCACCCCAGGTGGTGACGCGGAAGAGATGACCGAAGCTATTGTGAGACATGGATTATTACGACCTTCTAATTACCGGTCGGATTAGCCCAGAACGTCTCAGGGTGCAATGAGCCTCGCGTCAACCTTGGCATTGCGATCGACGGACAGTTTGCCGTCGGCGTATTTCAGTTCGGCGACCTGAAGCACGGTGCGCTGGTGATAATAGGGATCATCCTTGGCTTCAGGCGCATTCGACTGATGTACGAAGTAGTAGATGAAGGCGCGTCCATTATTGACGACCACGTCCGGATGCTGGCCCTTGGCGTCGTCGGTAGGCGCCGTGCCGGGCGCTTCCAGCAGGCGCCGGTCCTGAAGCGTCCAGGTTTGCAGGTCCTTTGATGACAGCACGATCAGGCCCTTCCAGGCGTCGGCGATCATCCAGTACTTGCCCTTGAATTTGAAGACCTTGGGGCCTTCGGCGGCCATGTCGACGACGGGCGTCGTCTGGCGCGTCCAATGAATGAGGTCCTTACTATCGGCCGCAAACAGGCGGCTGCCCTTGCGCTCGTCCTTGAACCACAGGCGATACCCACCCTTCAGCTTGACGACGCTGGCATCGATAACGCGGTCGGAACCAAGGTCGAGCGTGTCGCCGCAGGTCCAGGTATCCAGGTCCCTGCTGGTCAGGTGCACGATTTTCCGGCTGCCGTTCCAGTCGGAAAAGACGCCCGGCACGACGGTCAGCCACATGTGGTAGGTGTCGCCGAACTTTTGCAGTTCCGGCGCCCACAGGGTCTCACCGGTACATTCTGTCGGGATTCTCGCTGTCCCGGAATAGGTCCAGCTCTGGCCGTCCCTGGATGTCGCAACGCCCAAAGCGGTGCCGTGCACCCAGGCAACGTCCTTTGGGTCGGGCAGCTTCATGTCGGCGCGGCGGTTGGTGTAGAACATGCGCCAGGTCTTGTTCGCCTTGTCATACATGATTGACGCATCGGCGGCGCCGTCGTGGACCGGGTCGCGATAGAGGGGCTTCGGGGCTGTTTCAGCACAGGCTGCGCCAGCGAGGATGCTGATGCAGAGGGCGAGGGCGGTGGCGCGCATAACTATCCCTGTTGTTTCTAATTGTAGGACATTTGGTCAGATTTAGCCCTGTTCACCTGACGACACAATTTTTTTCGTGTGTAATCGGATCGCGCCGGGGCCATATCTGACGGACTGGTTTCACGCGAAAGCATCCCATGCTCAAAGCTCTTGGCAAGGCGCCATTCTGGCTCAAGACGGTCATCGCCTTCGCGGCGGGGATCGCCGTTGCCCTTTATTGGGGCGAGGCGGCATTGCCCGTGCTCGACCCGATCGGCAATACCTTCGTCAAGGCGATCAAGATGCTGGTCGCGCCGCTCGTCTTCTTCACCATCGCGGCGTCGATCGCACGCCTGGGCCATGCCGAAGACAATGGCGGCGGGCGCGCCGTGCGGCTCGGCGCCTATACCATCGGCTGGTTCATGATCACCTCGGCTATCGCGGTGTCGATCGGCCTGGCCATCGGCATCTATTTCCAGCCAGGGCAGGGGATCGCGCATCTTCCGTTCGAAGCCCAGCCCGTGAAGGATATCCCGACGCCGGTCGAGGTCGTCACCGGTATCGTGCCGTCGAACATCTTCCAGAGCTTTGCAGAGGGCAAGGTCCTGAGTATTGTTCTGTTCGCAATTCTCGTCGGTGCGGCGCTCGGGGCTTTGGGAAGTAAAACCAAAGAGTTGAGCGCACTTGTTGAGCAAGGTTCTCAGGTCATGTTCAAGCTGACGCGCTGGATTATCCAGTTAACGCCTATCGGTGTATTCGGCCTGATCGGTTCTGTGGTAGCGTCACATGGTCTCGACTCGCTGCGGCCACTGATCCCCTATATCGGCCTGGTTTATCTCGGCTGCCTGACCCTGATCTTTGTCGTCTATCCACTGTTGCTGAAGCTGCACGGCCTGCGCGTGACCGGCTTCTACAAGGGCATTTTCACCGCCCAGCAGACGGCCTTTTTTACCTGCTCGTCTATCGGCACCCTGCCGGTGTCGCTGCAGGTCGCAGTCGATAATTTGAAACTGCCTGCCTCCTATGCCGGCTTTGCCCTGCCGCTGGGCGCCAATATGAAGATGGACGGCTGCGGCGCCATCTATCCGGCGATCTCGTCGGTTTTCATTGCCAACTATTTCGGCATCGATCTGACGACCTCGCACTATGTCATCATTGCCCTGAGCTCGATCCTGGGTTCGCTGGCGACGGCGGGAGTGCCGGGTGTGGCGACGGTCATGCTGACCGTGACACTGTCAGCAGCCGGCCTGCCGCTGGAAGGCATCGCGCTTCTGGCCGCCATCGACCGGATTCTCGACATGATGCGGACCGCCACCAATGTCACCAGCCAGATCCTGGTGCCGACCCTGGTGTCGCGTGAGAACGGCCTGATTGAAGCGGGTTCGCCCTTGCTTGGTTCAGGCTCTGGGAAGGCTGAGGCCCAATGACGGACTAAAGCGGAAGTGCTCCCGGTCGTAGCGGTAAAGCTCGGCGGGACGACCGCCGGTGTCTTCGCGCACAATACCCAAAGGCTGAACGAATCCCGTGCGTTCCAGAGCGCGCCTGAAGTTTTGCTTGTGCAGGCGGACGCCCGACAACGCCTCAAGCGAGCGCTGAAGCTCCAGCAGGGTGAAGCGTTCCGGCATTAGCTCGAAGATTACAGGCCGGTATTTGAGCTTGCCCCTGAGGCGCGACAGGCCTGTGGCGGCGATACGGCGATGGTCGGATGCCATGGGCTGACCCGTCGGCGCGTCGGGACCGCCGTCGTCCCCTTTAACGCGGCTGGCTTCGCCGATCAGGCCGGCGCTGTAGAGCAGTTCGTAGCGGTCGAGCACGCGCTCTTCATTCCAGTTGTCGAAGTCGTCGGGGAAGAGTGTCTCGACCCGGCGCTGGCGTGTTGCGAGATCATCGCCATTCTGACACCACGCATCGAGATATTTGCGCAAGCCTTTGATGGGGTTGATGTCTTCTCGCCAGTCTTCCCATGGAAAGAAGGTCCGGAACGGCACCCAGGTCGCGTCGAAATGGGCCTGAAAGTCGCGATTTGCCGTCAGGGCCAGATAGCCGATCGAGACAACGTGGCCGGCGTCGCGCGCTTCGGGCAGGACGGTTTCCCGGTCGAGATCGCCGAAGCTGTAAAGCTGTTCGACATAGCCGATGTCGAAGCCGGTCTGTTCGCGCACGAAAGCGCGCAGGGCCAGGTCGAAAGTGCGGTGACTGCGCGGCACGAACAGGCCGGACGGAAGGGCGTAGGCGGGATCGCCAGATGCGGCGCGCGGCAGGTTGCGGCACAGGACGAAGGCTTCGTTGTCCTTGACCGTGACGACGACGGCCGAAAGCTCGATCGTCAGCGCCATGCTACTTCACCTGGCTCATGAGCGCTTCGAAGCGCGCCACGAACTGCTGGCGCGCCTCCTGTCCCGGCAGGGGATCAATGTTGAGATGATAGCCTTCGGGCGGTTCGCCGAAGAATTGAAGGGCCTCGGCTTCGCTGAACCCGACCAACTGCGTGGCCTCGAAATAGGCGCAGGCATGGTCGGCCTGCTTGATCAGTCTCTTGAGCGCTGCCGGGACGGTGGGCGGCAATCCGAAGCGGATATGGATCGCATGTTCCAGGTGGCTTTCGAAGCGCTTGTAGTCGAGCCCCAGCGCGGCCTTGAAGGGCGAGATCATGTCGCCGATGACGTATTCGGGCGCGTCGTGAAGCAGGGCGATCAAACGTTGCGCCGGTGTCAGCGACGGATCGATATGCGCGCTGATCTCTTCGACGATCAGCGAATGCTGAGCGACTGAAAAGCCGTGTTCGCCAAGCGTCTGACCGTTCCAGCGCGCCACGCGGGCCAGGCCGAGCGCGATGTCGTCGATCTCGATGTCGATGGCGTGCGGGTCAAGCAGGTCCAGTCTTCGGCCCGACAGCATGCGTTGCCAGGCACGTGGCGCGGGATCCTTGGCGCTTGAACGCTTTTGGGAATGTTTAGGGGCAGAACGGGAGGTGTCGGCCATATTTGTCACATCGGCATTTTATCGAGAACGGTATATCCTATAGGATGGTAAGGCGCATGTCCGATGATTCCCGCGCTGTACACAGAAATTGACGGAGGAAACGATGGCGGCAACAGGTCAGGCCTGGTCACGGGTCACGATTCCGGTCAGCGGTCACGCGAACGAAGCAACCGCGCTCGACATCGCGGGCCGGATTTCCGAAGCGTTCGCGGCTGAACTGAATGTCGTTTTCGCTCCGGCCGATCCGGCGGAACTGTCGCCGTGGCTTGGCGAAGGCTTTATGGGCACGGTTCAGATGTCGACGCTAGACACCCTGAAAGCGGCCTCCGAGGAATCGGAACTGGCGGCAAGAGCACAGTTCGCCGCGATAACCTATTCGAAAAAGGTGTTTTCCGCCCTGGAATCGCCTGTCTGGCAGGACCTGGCGGAAGAGACGCGCCTGTCGGACCTTGTCGTTTTCGGCGAAACCAGCGCCAAGGGACAAGGCATGTTGTCCGAAGCCTTCCAGCAGGTCCTGATGGAAGAGCGCGCCGGCGTCTTTGTGGCGCGGCGATCGCTCGATATCGAAGGCAATGCCGTCGTCGCCTGGGACGGCAAGGAGCCGTCATCGCGGGCCGCACGCAGGGCTATTCCCCTGTTAAAGAAGGCGGCAAAGGTCGTGATCGTGGGTTCGCCCGTCGGGGACGCACCCGCCAATCTCGACCGCCTGGCCAGCTACTACGCCGCCCACGGCATTTCGGCCGAAATCGATTCTTTCCCCAAGGGGGAAATCCATACGCAACTGGCTGATGCCTGTGAACGTCACGGCGCGGACTATATGGTAGCGGGCGCCTATGGCCGTTCACGCCTGCGCGAATTCGCCTTCGGCGGCACGACGCGCCACCTGCTCCAAAACGCGTCGATCAACCTTTACATGGCGCATTAACCGGCTTGATATCCCGCCAGGGCCTGCAGGCTTTCGGCGACGGATGTCATCGCGGGCGTCCAGTCGTCCAGGTCGGGCGCAATGAACAGTTGCGATCTCGGGTACCAGGGATAGTAGGGTTCGCCCAGGGCCAGCCAGGGATTGGGCGGCACGATCAG
>CAMLLA010000133.1 GCA_946480525.1 uncultured Asticcacaulis sp.
CTTAAAAGGGATGCGCCGGAGACGGGCATGTTCCTCGATATGCGCGCCTAGCGGCTCGTGACATTACGATATTTATTCAGGAATATGGCTATATTTTTCGTTCATACGAGCGAGAAAAGCCTCAAGATCAAACACTTCGCCGGGCCCGCTCTCTTCACCGGCAATCAAGGCAGCCCTCAGCGCATTGAGCTTGGCTTCTTCTGCTTCCAAGAGCCGCAACCCCGCACGGACAACATCGCTGGCCGAGCTGTAGCGTCCTTCAGCCACTTGCGTGTCCATGAAACTGACAAAGTGATCGCCCAAGGCGAAGGACGTGTTCTTACCCATGACCGCGCTCCGTTACCAAAGCTTGGTATTTCACATAAGGCTGTAGGGGTCGATATCAACGATCATGCGCACGGCGTTGGGGCGTTTGATCGCGCCCAGCCAGTGATTGAGAAACGCCTGGAGATCGCGGTTGCGGTCGGCGCGTACCAGGAAGCGTTTGCGCCATTGCCCGCGCACCAGGGCCAGGGGCGCATCGGCCGGTCCATAGACATCGATGCCTTCGCTGTTCGGGATAAACAGAGCCAGTTCGCGTGCAAACCGGTTGAGCAGGGGCTGGTCTCGCGCCTGCAGGATCACAGCCCCCAGACGCCCGAACGGTGGGAATTTCGCGATTTCACGCGACATCGATTCGTACGCGTAAAAGGCTTCACGATCTTGCCGCGCCAGGGCCTGCATGACCGGATGTTCGGGTGAATAGGTCTGGATGACCGCCCGCCCCGGCTTGACCTTGCGCCCCGCCCGGCCGGTCGCCTGAGCCAGCAACTGGAATGTCCGCTCCGCCGCGCGCAGGTCACCGCCTTTCAGCCCCAGATCGGCGTCGACAATGCCGACCAGCGTCAGATTCGGAAAATTGTGTCCCTTGGCCGCCGCCTGGGTGGCGATGACGATGTCGATCTCATGGTCTTCGATACGGCGGACCAGGTCGGCCGAGGTCGCCGCGTCCGGCGTCGTGTCCGAACTGAAGACTTCCGAGCGCGCATCGGGGAACCGCTCCTGGACCTCCTCAAGGATGCGCTCGACGCCCGGCCCGACTGAAATCAGGCTGTCCAGCGCGCCACAATGCGGACAGCGCGCCGGTTTTTTCATCGAAAACCCGGTCAGGTGACAGACCAGCCGGCCCGACGACCGGTGTTCGACCAGCCACGAATCGGTCTTGGGCGAGGTCATCTTCTCGCCGCACGCCTTGCACAGCACCAAGGGCGCGTAACCCCGGCGATTGAGGAACAGCATGACCTGCTCACCGCGTTTCAGCGTCGCCAGCATGGCGCCGACCAGCGGATCGGACAGCCAGTGTCCCTTGTCGGGCGCATGCGCCTTCATGTCGATTAGGGCGATATCCGGTAGTTGCGCCGTGCCGTGGCGCTGCTCCAGCCGTATCCAGGTGTAGCGGCCCTTTTCGGCATTGGTGAGCGTTTCAAGCGACGGCGTCGCCGAGGCCAGGATGATCATGGCGCTGTCCAGCCGCGCGCGGAACACAGCCAGGTCGCGGGCGTGATAGCGCACCCCCTCTTCCTGTTTGTAGGAACTGTCATGCTCTTCATCGACGACGATCAGGCCCAGACGCTGATAGGGTAGGAACAGGGCCGAGCGCGCCCCAACCACCAGCCGGACCTTGCCAGCGGCCACGCCCTCCCATATGCGGCGGCGTGAGCCGTTGGAAATATTGGCGTGCCACTGCGCCACCTCGACACCAAAGCGTGCCTTCAACCGACCCATGACCGCTTGGGTCAGGGCGATTTCCGGCAGCAGGATAAGGACCTGGGCCGTGGGGTCATCGCGCAGCACATCGGCGACCGTCTCCAGATAAACCTCGGTCTTGCCGGAACCGGTCACGCCGTCGAGCAGTACCGGCGCAAACGCCCCTTTTGTCTGTTCATCGCGCATCAGGCTGTGCGCCGCCGCCTGGCCTCCACTGAGTTTTGCCGGCGCAAAGTCCGGATTGGGTTGCGGCGGATCTTCGTCGCGCATCTCGACCTTGGTAAGTGCGCCGTCCTTTTCCAGTCCCGTCACCACGCCCGGCGACACGCCTGCGGCAAAGGCCAGTTCACTCAAGCCCATAGGCAGGACGGCCGTTTCCAGCACGCGTTCGCGCGCCTTGGTCATGCGCGCCGGCGGCTGGTCGCTTCGGACATAGCCCATCCGCACCTGCCCCTTGGTGGCACGCAGCGCCCGCAGGCAGCCGACCAGAAAGACGCCCGGCGGCGTCAGCGTCCATTGCGCCGCCCATAGCCAGAAGGTCAGCGAGGCCTCCGGGACCGGCGGATCATCAAGCTTCTGCTGGATGGCCTTGAGCTTCAGGTCCTCGTCCGGCGCGGTCTCGAACCCGATCACCAGTCCGCGCACCTTCGCATGTCCCAGCGGCACCTGGACGTGATCGCCCGGCTGCACATCCATACCTTCCGGGATCAGATAATCGAGCGCGCTGTCCATCGGCGCGAGCACCACAACCTTTGCCACCCTAAGGCTTTGGTTAACAGGCAGTCTCAGTTGGGGCGCGGTCGAGGTCATCGCCTCCCCTCTAGCATGAATCGATGCAGGTCACCCGCAAAAGCGCTTCACAGACGCATGATGCCGGGCTACAGTTCCCGGCAACTTTCTTATGGCGGCAGCGATGAACACCGAAACCGGCAGTCCGACGCTCGATCTCGACGACTGGCAGGCAGTCCGCCGTCACATGGTCGCACACGCCGACGCCATCCTGCGCGACAAGACCTTGTTGGAGGCGCTGGGGCTGCAACCCAAGTCGCGCCACCTCATCGATTTCGGACCGGCTGCCCTGGCCAGGCTGGAACAACGGGCGCTCAAGGACTTCGATGTCCGGCGCCAACTGGAAGCTACGGCCAAGGCCAATTTCGACGCCCAGGGTCAGACGCACGGCCTGGCCCTCAGCCTGATGGAGGCGCGCAATCATTCCGATCTGGCCCGTCGTCTGCACGAAGAGGCGCGCAACCGTTTCGGTCTTGTCGCCGCATCGATCGCGCTGGAAAATACCGGTCCGGTGCCGCTGGGCTGGAAAACGCTCGATGACGGCGGCGTCGACTACATCATCGGCGAACAGGGCCTGAGCCTTCTTGGTCCCGATGGTGTCTGCCGCGTCCTGTTCGATGACGATGTACGCCGCATCAAGTCGGCCGCGGTCCTGCGCATCGCCTTGTGGCGTGAAGGAAGACCGGGAATTGTTGCGTTCGGTTCGAACGATTTCGACGGCTTCTCTCCGGAAATGGGGGCGGAACTGGTCGCCTTCGTCGCCCGCGTCGTTGAGCGTGTCGCCGACCGTTGGCCGGTATTATAACGCTGCCGTCATCACGGTCTGGTAACGCGCACTTAGCAAATCTTTGCTTATCCTTTACGCTTAACTTATCCCGTTCTGTTCTCACATGGAGTATAAGCGGACGTGCGCTTTGCGCCGTTTTGGTCTCCCTCCCCGACCCAACAAGGTGTTGTTTGGAGTAAGCCCTCTCACCGTCTCCGGCATTCTTTGCGGCGGGGCAGGGAGGCCGCCAAAACACAATTGCACGCCCGCCGGACCAGTCATGGATTTGACCGACGCGCAATTTCAATGGTTACAGTGGCTTAAGGGGCAGCGGCGATGTTCGCCGCGCACCCTTGAGGCCTATGGCCATGCCCTCAGACATTATCTCGGACATCTGGCACGTACCTTAGGTGGCGCGCCGACGCTTGAAGATGTCGTGTCCGTGTCCTCCGCCGATCTGCGCGGCTGGATGGCGCACCTCCGCGCCAAGGATCCGCCCCTGTCGCCGCGGTCGGTGGCCCAGCACGTATCGGCGATCAAGACCTTCCACAAATGGCTGGACCTGCACCACGACATGGCCAATGCCCAGGTCGCCATGCTGCGCGGTCCGCGACTGAAAGCCACCCTGCCTCGCCCGCTCAATCCGGACCAGGCAATCGGCCTGATTACAGAAACGCGCATGGATGCAGATCGCGACGATTGGGAAAATGCCCGCGACGAAGCCGTTTACATGCTGCTCTACGGGTTAGGCCTGCGGATTTCCGAAGCTCTGGCCCTGACGATTGCCGACACGCCACTGACGGACGCACTGCGCGTCACCGGCAAGGGCAACAAGATGCGCGTCCTGCCTGTCCTGCCGGCGGTGCGCGACGCCATCGAGGCCTATAAAGCGAAGCAGCCCTTTGCCCTTCAGCCTTCCGACAAACTGTTCCGGGCCAAGCGCGGCGGCGAATTGTCACCCCGCCATGTCCAGGCCAGTGTCCAGCATATGCGCTCGCGCCTGGGGTTATCGGACCGCGCAACGCCGCATGCCCTGCGCCACTCCTTCGCGACACATCTCCTGGGCTCCGGCGCCGATCTGCGCTCGATCCAGGAACTGCTGGGCCATGCGTCGCTGTCCACGACGCAGAAATACACCCAGGTCGATACGGAGAAACTTCTGGCCGCCTATGCCAACGCGCATCCGAAGGGATGAAGGCTCTCAGTAAGTGTTTGCAAGCTTCGTCCTTGGATCGCTCAGCCGTATATTGAGGTCCGCCACGATCATTTCATCCAGTTCCGGCCGATTGTCAATGAGAAGGCTCTTCAGCCGCTCGAACTGGCCATCGGCGCAAGTCTTCCCCTTGGTTTGATTTGCCTGATTGAGAATATGCGCAAATAGCGCACGATTAAGCCTTGCGCGTCTTCCCGTCGCGGTTTTTGCGTCCGCTTCCAGCCAGAGCAGGGCTTTGTCCTGCTTAACGGAACCAATGACCTGCGTAACGCACGCCTTGGTGTCGAAAAGGAAAATCGCATCAAACTTCGGCCTGAGTGTTGCGGGCCTTTCAACGAAAGTGCCGGCATCGCCCTTTTTCAGAGGCGGCACGTAAGACATCCAGCTTTGGCTTCCAGACTTAGCGTTGACTGCCATATCAAGCCAATATGGAGGATAGGTCGCTTCGGCATATGCCTGAATCGCCCGCTCCGACTCAACGTCCCGCAGGGATGGATTATATTTTACGAAGCACGGCGTACATTGCCGGTATCCGACTTCGGCTGTTTTCGCCCAATCCGCCACCTCGGACTCGCCGGGTTGATCAGGCAAGGCGGGCAAGGCCTTCCAAGTCTCTTTTCGTCTTTTTCTAATTGTCAGAAGCGCGAGGTCGCGCTGATCTTGCGGAATTTGCGCCGTATTGTCGCGGCCGGCCATAAGCGCTAACCCGAAGGTCAGATCATCCAGCGCCGATCCGTTCCGCGCCTTCCTATACAGGTGATCCATGGGGGCGCTCAGAGCTGTTTCCACGACTGGCAATGCCGCCAAACGTTCCTTCTGGCTCCGAAGCTCTTTTGCGTTGTCTTCGGCGGCGGCCCCTTGCGCCAGTCCCAGAAGCAAAAGGATTACAAATCTCAGTTTCATTGTTCCCCCACGGACGCGCTGTGAGCGCAGGCTCACGGATAACACGAGAAGGCCATGTCAGGAAGATGGAGCGTTCAGACGGAACCTGCCGTGTGTGACGACAACGGTGAGCATCCCGTCAGAGCTTACGAGACATTACGGCCGGATATTCCCCGCCAATCACGGTTCAGGACTTTGGCATGAGCGCCTTGAGACGGTGATATTCCGCTTCGCCACCGCATACCGACATATCTACCCATTCCCCCTTCGCCGCGCCTAGGGCATCTACGCATTTCGTGGCAATATCAATCCACAAGGGGTCAATCACGGCCCTGGTTGTCACGACGTCCGGCTGAATAACCGTCACCGTTCCCGAGTAACGACGGCTCGGTGAATAGCCCGAGTCCTTTTCCAGAGAAGACGCTCTCGATGCGGCTCCGTACTGGGTCGTCGTTCCGCCGCTCTCGTATTCCTGGCGAGCCCGTTTGATCCATGTGTCGGCGGACTTGGCGCCCTTGCGGCCCATTCGACCAGCCTTCAAGGCCAGTCCGTAGATCAGCTTATCGCGAGCCGGACCAGTCCCGGCGCGCTTTTTCAGATCCGCCAGCGGTTGGGTCAACGCCGTGTCGACAAAGCCCACGATTTCGCGCATGGCGGCTCTGGCTGCTGCGACAGTCTCGTCATCAACGCTTTCGACGGTTTGCGCCATGGCTCCGCCCGCGGACAGCCCAAGGACAGTGCTGACGAGAATGAAATGTCGGATCATGTTTCCCCCGGCACGAGCATAGCAGGCTAACGGACCGAGAACCATGATTAACTTATGGGTGTGGGCCCGTGACCCTACGGACTTTTTGATAAAAAAAACCTGGCCCCAAAAAGGGCCAGGCTTCTTCTTTAATTTTAATAAGACTTGGGGCCACAGGCCCCACTCCTATAAGTTTAAGCCTGCATCGTCCAGCCTTCGACGCCCATGGCTGCCTGGCGCACGGCTTCCGAACGCGTCGGGTGCGGATGGCAGGTGCGCGCCAGATCTTCCGAGGCGCCGCCGAATGCCATCAGCACACAGACCTCGCCGACCATTTCACCGACCTGCGGGCCCATCATGTGCACGCCCAGGACCTTGTCGGTCTTGGCGTCGGCCAGGAACTTCACGAAGCCTTCGGTCTCGTGATTGATCTTGGCGCGGCTGTTGGCCGTGAACGGGAACTTGCCGGCCTTGTACTGCACGCCCGCCGCCTTGAGTTGGTCTTCGGTCTGGCCGACCCAGGCGACTTCCGGGAAGGTGTAGACGACGCTGGGGACCAGGTTGTAATCGACGTGACCCGCCTTGCCGGCGATCAGTTCGACACAGGCGACCGCGTCTTCTTCGGCCTTGTGCGCCAGCATCGGGCCGGTGATGACGTCACCGATGGCCCAAACGCCCGGTGCGGCCGTCTTGAAGTGGTTGGTCGGGATAAAGCCGCGCGGATCGGTCGTGACGCCGACCGATTCCAGGCCCAGACCCTTGGTGAAGGGACGGCGGCCGATAGCAACCAGGACGATGTCGGCAGTCAGCTTTTCCTGAGCGCCGCCGGCAGCCGGCTCCAGCGTCAGTTCGACGCCCTTGGAACCGGTCACGGCCTTGGTCACCTTGGTGCCCAGCTTGAAGCTCATGCCCTGCTTGACCAGCGCCTTCTGGAAGGCGGTCGCAACTTCGGCATCCATGCCCGGCGTAATGCGGTCGAGGAATTCAACGACGGTCACCTGGGCGCCGAGGCGACGCCACACCGAGCCGAGTTCCAGGCCAATGATGCCGGCGCCAACAACGACGAGCGACTTCGGCACGGCCGGCAGGGACAGGGCGCCGGTGGAATCGACGATCTGCTTTTGATCGACATCGACGCCCGGCAAAGGTGTCGGCTCGGAGCCGGTGGCAATAATGATGTTCTTGGTGACCAGTGTCTGGCTCGAACCGTCATTGCCAGTGACCGTCACGCGGCCCTGGCCTGCGATCGTGCCGCGGCCGGCGATATAGGTCACCTTGTTCTTCTTCATGAGGAACTCGACGCCCTTGGTCAGGGCTGTGACGCTGTCCTGCTTGGCCTTCATCATCTGGACGAGGTTCAGCTTGGGTGCCGGCACCTCGATGCCGATATTGGCGAACTCGGAGGACGCGGCTTCGAACAGTTCCGAAGCGTGCAGAAGCGCCTTCGACGGCATGCAGCCGACATTCAGGCAGGTGCCGCCAAGCACGCCGCGCATTTCGACGATGGCGGTCTTCAGACCCAGTTGTCCGGCCCGGACCGCGGCATTGTAGCCCCCCGGTCCGCCACCGATGATGACTACGTCGAAATTTTGATCCTCGGCCACGTCAAAGCCCTCTCACGTCAAGGAATTCGGATGCCCAGCACGTAAGAGCCCGGGGCCAGCGGGTCAAGTCAAAACTGAAGATTCTTGCAGGCTGTGGCTCAGGGACGTAACAGCCAAAACTAGTCCAGTTCGGCACGCATCATTTTGGGCTTGGGCCGCAAGCGCGAAGCATAGATCATAAGGCCCAGCACCAGCGCCAGAAGCGTCAGCACATAGCGTGGATCCCAGGTCGACAGGACGGCGAAGATCTTGTCGGTAATGCCGAATCCCGGGCTGCCCGACGTCAGGTAGGTCAGGGCCAGGTCGGCCAGGAACCCAAGCGCATAGGTCAGTGCGGCGCGAACATTTCCATTGGCGTGCAGAAGCGCCGCGACCAGATACAGCAGGATAACCCCGGCCCACAGGGCCACGACCGGTGTGTTCTGGGTTTCTATTGCCTCGACGGCCGTATCTCCCTGGATCGACTCCATGGGAATGGTTGTCTCACCGTCCACTGGCGCAGATCCTGCGGAATGATCGATGCGATCAGCCTGCATCGAGGGAACAGACTGTCCCATTTCCGGTGGGAACAGAAAGTTCCTGGCAACGGGAAAAGCAATCCAGGCGGCGTAAAGAACAGTGACGGCCACCAGCAAATACCGGAAAAATTTCATAATTCCCCCTCGGTTCGCAGACCCCACGGGGTGTCGCGGTTTCGGTTAACAGCGATATTAACCCAAACCGCGCGGTCTGGCTATTCTTCCAGTTTCGGCGCGTCCGCGCCCTGCAGCCCGACCAGCTGAGCGTTGGGGTCATCCTTCATGTCACCCAGTACGCCCAGGTGCTTTCCGGCAAAATCCGCGGCCTTCATGAAGTTGGCTTCGGTGGCGCAGGCGCGTACGCCCAGTACATAGGAACCGCGATAGATCCGCCCTGCCGTTACACGCATTTCCGCGTACTTTTCCGGCGTGAGCTTGGTTTCGGCGATATCGACCGTCTGCGCCTTTTTCATCCGGGCAAAAGACCGGGCCGTCGTGGCACAGGTAATGGCGGCGTTGGCCACCTGGCGCCGGATGATCGGTTCGGTGACGAGATTGTAGTCGTCAGCTTCGTTTTCCATGCGGTCGACCATGAATATATTGGTCGCGGCTCCTGTCGAATCGACACCGGCGCCAGCGCCCTGATTAAGCGCCTGACGCTCCTTCGGCCGGCCGATATGTTGAGCCAGGTAGACCCAGAAGTCGCCGTTATCCAGCATGGCGTCTTCATCGAACGTGACGCTGCCGAATTTGTCGCTGGACGTGAGATATTGGTCGAGCAGAGCGCGGTAGGCCGCCTTCAGCTTTTCCTTTTCGCCCTTGGACATGGAGGCGGCCGCCGATGCGCGGCCAAGATAGAGGCCGATACCATATTGCAGCATGTTCTGGGGATGCTGGATATCGGCCTTGGCCAGCAGGGTCTCCATGGGTACGGTCATCGCCGCCGTGACGTGGGCCTGTCCCTTTTCCGCATCCTGGTCGGTGAATACTTCCTTGCGACGCATGGCCTGTGAGCGCGTTTCGGCGTGGAGCGGCGCAGCAATGGACAATGCGGTCGCGACGGCTATGGCCGCAGCCAGGATTTTACGAATGGTCATGGAACTCCCCGGAATTATTATTTCAAATAGAATAATCACAAGGTTTCAGCTTTGTCTCAAGTCTTTTAAAGCCGGCTGCATTTTCGCAAGCCACCGTGACGATTAGGCCAGCCTCAGGGCTTGAAGGCGTCCCCGGCCAGCCCACGCGCATGCCCCAGCGCGAACACGCGCTTCATGCTGTCCTTATCGAAGGCCAGCAGGCCACCACCGCTGAAATCATCCGGAATGCTGGCGGTCAGCACGCTCACCTCATTACGTGCCGCAAACCCGCGAATGGATATCAGCGTCGTGCGGGCCTGCGCCCGCGTCAGGGGGTCGAGGCGGCGTGCTGCCACATCCAGGCTGCGATTGCGGGTAACGGCGAAGTGGGGGCTGACAATGCCGGTGATC
>CAMLLA010000134.1 GCA_946480525.1 uncultured Asticcacaulis sp.
GCGCCTTCTTAAATGTGGCATTATTTGGAAGGCACTGGCCTTTAACCCCGATGAACTCCGGTTCATCGGGTTTTTTTTGCCCCTGCGGCAATGCCATCCAGCAGGATATCGAGCCCGCTCCGGAAGGTACCCTCCCAGTCATCGTCGAGCAGCAGACGGGACTGTTGAAGCGTCGGATAGGCGCCAAGGTCTCGCTGTGCAGAGGCCCTGTCGTCTGAAGGACGGTCGAAACTGGCCAGGGTCACCGTCGCCCCCATGACATAGTTCCACAGCGACCAGACCGCGACATTGAGATCGACCGGCGCGACACCGGCATCCGACAAGACCCGGCTCAGCCTTTCCAGTCGGCCGAGCATGCTGGCGCCGAGTGCGCGACGCGGCAATAGCGCCGCCGACCAGGGATGGCGCAACATGGTGGCGCGCCAGTCGGCCAGCATGTGAACGAGCGGTGCGCGCCAGCCTGCGGCTGCATCTTCCGATTCCGGAATGCGATAGACCAGCACGGCGTCCAGCGCCAGATCGAGAACCTGTTCCTTGTTGGTGACGTGCCAGTACAGGCTCATAGCCCCGACGCCCAGCCGATCGGCAAGCCGGCGCATGGTCAATCCATCGACACCTTCGGCATCCAGCAGATCAACGGCTTTTGCGACGATACGGTCCGGTGACAACAGCGTGTCCTTGCGCGGCGCACGCCTGGCCACAGGCCGCTTGTCTGTCTGTTGCGGTGTCCTTCCTCGGGCGCCGCCGGGTTTGGCTGCCATGCGATATCCTTGCTGACCAGATTCCCGATGTAGGCCGATCGTGCCCGGATGTCGATGCAGAACGGTTGACTCGTACGATGTACGATGAGATTTATCGTACAATGTACGAGTCGCTATATCACAGGAGGCACCATGTCGCCCGCGCTCAGACATTTGTTCATCGGAGGACTGATCATCATGACCACTGGCGTTTCAACCCTGGCTTCGGCGAAGGACAGCGCGCTGACCATCGTCAATCCGCAAGCCCTCTATGACCCAACGCCCAATGGCTACAGCACGGCAGTGATTACGCCGCGTGGCGCGCGCATAGCCTATATTTCCGGCCAGGGCGGCCAGGACAGCAGGGGCGGCCTGTCACCGGACTTTGCCGCTCAGGTCAAGCAGGCCTATGCGAACCTGAGTGCCGCCCTCACAGGCGTCGGCGCCAAACCGGGCGGCGTAGCCAGGCTGACCGTCTATGTCGTGGATCACGATATGTCGAAGCTTGGCGTCCTGACGGAAGCCGTCAGGGCAACATTCGGCGACACCCTGCCTGCGCAGACTCTGGTGCCCGTGCCCAAGCTGGCCGTCGACGGCATGCTCTTCGAGGTCGATGCCGTGGTGGTACTTGATTAAAGCTTCCGGACCGAGTCGCGCTCGATCAACGTGAACGGCAATTCGCGGACGATGCTGCTGAATGGCTGCGAGTCGCCGTCCACATTGTTCCGCTCCAGCAGGATGTCCGCCGCAGCAAAGGCCATGTCGGTCACCGGCTGGCGGATCGTCGTCAGGTGTGGCCAGATCAGTTCGCAACCCGGCGTGTCGTCGAAACCGACGATCGACAGGTCATCAGGGATTCGGATGCCCAGTCGCTGGGCCACGCTCATTATGCCGAAAGCCATGTCGTCGTTCGACGAAAAGATGGCAGTTGGCCTGGCTTGCCCGTCCGCGAAGAAGGCATTGCCGACATCGACGCCCGACTCGAAACTGAAATAGCCCTGCTTGACCCACTCGGGCCTGGGCTCGATGCCGGCATCGCGCATGGCGCTCATAAAGCCCTTATAGCGCAGATGCGTTCCGCCGTGCTCCGGATGCCCCATGACGAAGCCGATATCACGATGCCCCATATTGATCAGATACTGCGCCATTTCATAGGCGGCGCGCGCCTCATCCATGCGCACCGTCGCGGTGCGGCCCGGATAAAGAAACGGCGCGATGCGGACATAGGGCACATTGGCCGCTTCGACGGTCTGCAGCACGACCGCCATATCGCACAATGGCGGGGTCAGGATGACGCCATCCAGACGGATCGTCGACAGCAGGTTCGCGATCGACTTTTCCACCGCGCCCCCCGTCAGGTCCTGCGGTTCGGCCAGCAAATGATAGTTGCTTTCCCGGCAACGTTTAACAACGCCCTGGTGCATCTGCATGATATAGGTCGGCACCGGGTTGTGATAGAGCAGCCCCAGCAGGAAGCTGCGCGACCCGGCCAGGGAACGGGCCAGCAGGTTCGGGCGATAGTGCAGGACGTCGGCGGCCTGCTTGACCTTGGCGCGCGTTTCCTCACGCACGTTCGGCTCATCGTTCATGACGCGCGAAACGGTCTTGATCGAGACACCGGCCAGACGCGCCACGTCATTGATGGTCGAAACCGCACCCGCAATGCCCGGCGCGGGCGCCGTGCCTCCCGGGAAAGCCTTGGTTTGATTCACTGGGTTCCGTTCCAATATCCGCCGATTACTGGCAAAACTTTCTTCACCTGTGCAAATTTGTCAACAGCGCACTCTGTGGGAGAGAGTGCGACCGCAACTCTTAAGGTTTATTTGCCGAAGGTCGAGACAGCTTCTGCGGCAAGACGGGTGATCTCGACCCAATTACCCTCTTCCATTGCCTTGGCCGGTGCAACCCACGATCCGCCGACGCACAGAACGTTCGGCAAGGCCAGGAAGTCAGCCGCATTTTTCACGTCAATGCCACCGGTGGGGCAAAACTTGACCTGAGGCAGCGGGCCGCTCATGCCCTTCAGATAGTTGACGCCCCCAGCAGGCACGGCCGGAAAGAATTTCAGGAAGTTGAAGTCCCATTCCATTGCCTGCATGACTTCGGAAGACGTCGCCACACCCGGCAGCAGCGGCAGCGCGTCCTGATGGGCCAAGGCCTTTGTCAGCCCCGGCGACACGGCGAATTTCGCACCCGCCCTGGCGGCCTTTTCGGCGTCCTTTGGCGTGAGCACCGTACCGGCGCCGACAGACGCTTCCGGGCATTCTTCATTGATCAGCTTGATGGCGTCGAGCGCGCAATCGGTACGCAGGGTGATTTCCAGCACCTTGATGCCACCCGCGATAAGCGACTGCGCCAGCGGCACGGCGTGCTCAATCTTCGAAATGACCATGACCGGCAGGACAGGTCCCATGGTCATGTATTTCTGGACTTTATCGTTCTGCGACATGATCTTGACCTATATTCTGCGCGCGGCCGGACCGCGCAAGAAAAAACGACAGGCCTGCATGACGGATGGTCCCTCATGCAAGCCTGGATTTGAATCATCATACAAAGGTGCCTTTCGCACTTTTGTATGGGTTACGCCACAATTTCCTGATCCGTAAGCGCGTTCGCCGAACCCAGCAAGGCCGCGTAAGGATGGATGATGATGCGCGATGGGATGGCGGACACCAGATGCACCATCGGCTGCTTGGCTTCCATGCGGGCGCGGAAACGCAGCTCGTCGATGTGCTTGATCAGGCGCGGCGCGATGCCACCGGCCATGAACATGCCCGAAGTCGCGCCGTGCGCCAGCGCCAGGTCACCGCAGACGCTGGCCATGATGTCGAGGAAGGCTTCGACCGTATAACGGCTGCCCGTGGCGTCCTCGCCCTCCAGGTGGGTGATCTGGGCGGGCGTCAGGTTTTCAGTGCCTTCGCCACGGATCGAGCAGATCGCCTGGTAGAGATTGACGAGGCCCGGGCCCGACAGCAGCATTTCGACCGTAACGCGGCCGAACTTCTTGCGCAGGAAGCGCTGGATTTCGGCCTCGTAATCGTTGACCGGGGCCCAGGAGATGTGGCCGCTTTCCGTCGACAGACAGTAAGGTCCGTAAGGACCCCCGACCAGCACCGAGGCGCCGAAGCCCGTCCCCGCCCCCATGACGGCATGAACATTGCCGAAGCCTTGCGTCACCGGCCCGATCGTCTTGACGTCCTGATCCGCCAGATGCGGCAGGGCAAAGGCCAGGCCGGCATAGTCATTGATCAGGCGCGCCTTGGGGGCGCCGACGGATTCGGCCAGCAGCCGCTCTTCGATGACCCAGCTGAGGTTCGTGAACTTGATCCGGCCATCCTTGACCGGGCCGGCCACGGCGACACAGGCATAGTCGAGCGCCGGACGGCCGCCGATCATGCCGAAATAGGCCTTGAGCGCATGATAGACGTCCGGATAGTCGCCGCACTCCAGCGACTTGAAACTGGACAATGTCGTCTTGCCATCCGTCCGTTCGGCCACGGCGAAGCGCGCATTGGTGCCGCCGATGTCGCCGACCAGACCGCGCAGCGTGCGGCCGGAAATTCCTGATTGAGCTGTCATTACCTTACCAAAAGACCGCACCGCCCGCGTCGGCTGGCCCCACGACGCGTCGCATATGTGCAAAAAGTTCCCGACCCACACCGTCGGCTTCTTTTGGCCGTTCAGCGTTTTGTCTTTGAGCAAACTCGGCGGCATCACCGAGGTAGTCCACAGTTCCCGCAACGCAGTCGACCCGGATGAGGTCGCCCGTCCGCAGTTTCGCGATCGGTCCGCCATCCACCGCTTCCGGTGTCAGGTGAATCGCCGCCGTTACCTTGCCCGACGCGCCCGACATGCGGCCGTCCGAAACCAGCGCCACCTTGCGGCCCTGATCGAGGATCGACGACAGCGATGGCGTCAGCGAATGCAGTTCCGGCATCCCGTTGGCTTTTGGCCCCTGGAAACGGACGACGCAAACGAAATCGCCTTCCGGCAGTTGTTTGGCCTTGAAGGCCGCCAGGAAATCGTCCTGGTCGTCGAATACCACACAGGGGCCTTCGACGATCTGGTGCTCCGGCTTGACGGCTGAGGTCTTGGTGACCGAGCGGCCGAGATTGCCCTTCAACTCGCGCAAGCCGCCTTCGGGCTGGAACGGATTGGACAGCGGACGCACGACGGCCTCATCGAGGCTGTGCTCCGGCACCGGGCGCCAGGTCAGTACGCCCTCATCCAGGAAGGGCTCGGTGGCATAGAGGCTCAGGCCGTGCCCCCAGATGGTGTCGACGTCTTCGTGCAGCAGGCCGCCCGACAGCAGTTCGCGGATAACAAAGCCGACACCGCCTGCGGCATGGAAGTGGTTCACATCAGCCGAACCGTTGGGATAGACGCGCGCCAGCAAGGGGACGACGCGCGACAGCTGGTCCAGGTCTTCCCAGGTCAGGATGACGCCGGCCGCCCGCGCCATGGCCGGCAGATGCAGGGTGTGGTTGGTCGAACCACCGGTGGCCAGAAGGCCAACAGCGGCGTTAATGAACGCCTTTTCCGACAGGACATCGGCCAGGCGCTTCGGATCCTTGCCGTTCTCGGCGGTCCTTGCGGCGCGCTCGGTAGCAGCGGCGGTGAGAGCCTCACGCAGCGGCGTGTTGGGATGGACAAAGGCCGCGCCTGGCACGTGCAGCCCCATCATTTCCATCATCATCTGGTTGGAATTGGCCGTGCCGTAGAAGGTGCAGGTGCCTGCGGCATGGTAGGACGCCATTTCGGCGGCCAAAAGCGCGTCGCGGCCGACTTCACCCAGCGCATAAAGCGTGCGGATCTTGGCTTTTTCCGGGTTCGGAAGACCTGAAGACATCGGACCGCCCGGCACGAAGATGACCGGCAGGTGGGCGAACGACAGGGCGCCGATGACCAGACCCGGCACGATCTTGTCGCAGATGCCCAGCATCAGGGCGGCGTCGAAGGCGTCGTGGCTGAGCGCGATGGCCGTGCCCATGGCGATGACGTCGCGCGAGAACAGCGACAGCTCCATGCCGGGGCGGCCCTGCGTCACACCATCACACATGGCCGGCACGCCGCCGGCGACCTGGACCGTCGCGCCGACTTTCCGCGCCGCGACACGGATCTTGTCCGGATAGTCATGATAGGGCTGATGCGCTGACAGCATGTCATTGTAGGACGTGACGATGCCGATATTGGGCACTGCGTCCAGCGCTTGCTGCAGCTTGTCGGTATCCGACGACGCCGCCACGACGTGGGCGTAGTTGGCACAGGACAGCTTCTTGCGGCGTGGCTCATCCGACTTGTAGCGGTCGGTGCGGCTCATGAACTCGGCCCGCAGATCGCGCGAGCGTTCGATGACGCGCTGGGTGACTTCGGCGAGAACGGGGTGCAGAGTGGTCATGATAATGCCTCAGGGCGCCCAGACGAATTCGACGGCGACCGGGCACTGGGCCAGGAAGGCGCCGATGGGCGTGGTATAGGGATCGGTCGACAGGGCAGCGGATTTCAGTACGTCCAGTTTCGTCTGGCCGGTGATGTAGAACAGGACGCGCCGCGAATGGTTGATGGCCGGCACCGTCAGGGTGATGCGCGGCAGCCTGGGTTCCAGCTCGGTAACCGACGCTGAAACCGGCAGGACCAGGGCGTCGGTATTGTAAACAACACCATTGATGGCATGGCCGGGGAAGATCGATGCATAGTGCGCGTCCGGCCCCATGCCCATCAGGGCGAAGTCGAACACCGGGGGCTCCCCGCCGCCCAGTTCGCGCAGTTTCGCCTCGGCCTTGGCAGCGCAGGCATACTGGTCGTCGATGTCCTGGATGAGTGAGGTCAGGTCCATCCTGCCCTGTCCGACGACACTGTTCAGTGCCTCACGCATCATGCGCGTATTGGAGGCGGCGTCATCGGTCGGCACAAACCGCTCGTCGACCTGGAACAGCTTGACCTTGTCCCAGTCGATATCCTCCGTGACCAGTTTTTCATAGATCGGCTTGGGTGTGGTGCCACCGCACCCAAGCCAGATCGCCTTGCCGCGCTGAGCTATGGCGTCCCGAAGAGACCTGGCGATGTTTGGCGCGATCCACGCCCCGGCTTCCGCCGCGCTGTCGAAACAACGCACCGCGACGGGCCCCTTGGCGCCGTCGAAGGTGACCATGTGGCCCTGCCCGTCCACCGTCAGTCGTTCCAGGTGCGGCCGTCACGGTCGAGCAGCGTATAGGCGCTGACCGGGCCGTAGGTGCCGGCGGGATAGGTTTGCGGCTTGGGGTAGGACTGCTTCCACGCCTCGGAAATGCCATCGACCCAGGCCCAGGCGGCCTCGACCTCATCGCGGCGGACGAACTGGGCGTTATTGCCGTTCAGGGCGTCGAGGATCAGGCGCTCATAAGCGATACGGCGGCGGGACGGCTTGTTGCCGTTACCGTCGAACGCCGTGATCAGGGAGAGCGAAAGGTCGAGCGACTGCAGGTGCATGCCCTCGGCCGTCAGACCCGGCGACTTGTTCATGATCGACAGCTTGATATCTTCGTCGGGCTGCAGGCGGATGGTCAGGCGGTTCGCCTTATCCTCGCCGCCGAAGATCGAGTGCGGCAATGCCTTGAACTGAATGACGATTTCGGTGGCGCGCGACGGCAGGCACTTGCCGGTGCGGAGATAGAAGGGCGTGCCGGCCCAGCGCCAGTTCTGGATTTCGGCCTTGACCGCAACATAGGTTTCCGTGCCCGACGGCGAGCCTTTTTCAGCCTCATAGCCACGGATGGCGCCACCATCGGCGAAACCCGGGCCATATTGGCCGCGCGCCGTGACTTGCGTGACATTCGACGCGTCGATGGGCTTCAGCGAGCGCAGCACCTTGACCTTCTCGTCGCGCAGCGCGTCGGACGACAGGCCGGCCGGCGGCTCCATGGCCGTCAGGCACAGCAGTTGCAGCAGGTGGTTCTGCAGCATGTCGCGCAAGGCGCCGTATTCGTCGTAATAGCCGAGGCGTTCACCCGTGCCGACGGTTTCGGCAATGGTAATCTGGACGTGGTCGATCGACTGGGCGTTCCACAGCGGCTCGAACACCGTGTTGCCGAAGCGCAGCGCGATCAGGTTCTGGACGGTTTCCTTGCCCAGATAGTGATCGATGCGGAAGGTGCGGTCTTCGGAGAAGGCATGGGCGACCGAGTCGTTGATGATCTTCGACGTGGCCAGGTCACGGCCGATCGGCTTTTCGATCACGACGCGGTTCGGCGCCTTGTTGAGGCCCGCGCGTTCGATATGCTCGCAGATCGGCTTGAACAGGGTCGGCGACACCGACAGGAAGTAGACGATGTCGAGCGCCTCGACATTCCCCAGTTCAGCCTTCAGCTTCGAGCCCCAGTCATCGTTGGCGGCATCCAGCGCAACGTGGACGATGCGCTTGCGAAAGCGCGGCAGGGTTTCCGGCTCCAGGTCAGCGCCGATACGCTTTTGCACCGCATTGCCGATACGATCGACGCAGACCTCGGTGCCGCAATCCTCACGCGCCACGGAGATGATGCGTAAGGACTCCGCCAGGTAGCCGTCCTGATCGAGCATGGCCAGGGACGGCCACAGCATCCGCATGGCCAGGTCGCCTGTACCACCGACAAGGACAAAGACCTGCTGTCGCGCGCTGGAGGATATCGCCATGAAACCTGTTCCCTGATTGACCGTCGTCGCTTCCGTCAGGCCACAGGCCTCAAAAACTCATGACAGCGTTGTCGTATAGTGCATCCTGCGGCAGGTTCTCTGACGTGGGCGCATAATGTCCGACGCCATCCACGCGGCGTCCTGAAGTCCCATATAGAGGAACTTGGCCTTACGAAACAAGGCCATTACACAATTGTTAGCGCTAACGGAAAAAATGAATCAAGCAGGTCACCCGACCCGCCTCAGGTCCCCTCGCCCCTTTCAAGAGAGAGGTGGCGCGGGGCGGCGAGCCTGAGGGGTCTTACGGAAGCGTCAGCATGCGCTGAACCTGTTGTAACCCCTCATCCGGCGCGCAAGCGCGCCACCTCCTCCCCTCAGGTGGGGAGACGGGGATCAGCCCGTATTCCGCAGCGCCGCCGAGATGCCGTTGACCGTCAGTTGCGCGGCCAGTTGCACCAGTTTGTGATCGTTACCACTGCGCAGACGACCAATCAGATGCACCTGCAACCGGTTCAGCGCGTCGAGAACCGGCTTCGACCGTTCGATCTGGCCGCGCAGACGATCATGCGTCGACAGAAGCGTCGTCGCGCCGCGGATGCGCAGAATCAGCGCCACCGTGTCGTCGAACTCCGCCCGGATGGTAGCGAAGATGCGCTTCGCCTCTTCCGGCTCGGTCGCCAGGGCGACGTAGGACTCAGCCACGCCCATATCGGCCTTCGCCATGCCCATTTCCATATTGGCAAGAAAGACGTCGAAGAAATCCCACTTCACCATCTCCTGAAGCTCGGCATCGGTAACCCCGGCCTCGCGCACGCCGGCGGCAAAGCCGTACCAGCCCGGCAGCATGAGACGCGACTGCGACCACGAGAACACCCACGGAATGGCACGCAGGTCTTCGATCTTGCCGGATGCCGTACGCGACGCCGGGCGCGAACCGATCTTCAGGCCCGAGATTTCCGAGATCGGCGTCACCGAACGGAAAAAGGCCAGGAAATGCGGGTCGTCATAGACCAGGCCGCGATACGCCTTGAAAGATGCCTCGCAGATCCGGTCCATGATCGGCGTAAAGCGCGCTTCCAGTTCGCTGTCGCCCGCCGGACGCATGGTGTGGCCATTGGGCTTGGAGGCGAGGAAGGTCGCGGCGGCAAAGGCGTCAAGCGTCTTTTGCGCCACCCTGGGATTGCCGAACTTGCGGGCGATCATCTCGCCCTGTTCGGTGACGCGGATCTGGCCACCGACCGTGCCTTCGGGCTGGGCCAGGATGGCTTCGAAAGCCGGTCCAC
Organism: uncultured Asticcacaulis sp.; assembly: GCA_946480525.1. The sequence goes on from CAMLLA010000134.1 coordinate 9,671, forward strand.
CGCCGCGTCCGACGCTTCCGCCACGGCCGTGGAACAGGCGCAGTTGCACCTTTGAGTCATCGCAG
>CAMLLA010000135.1 GCA_946480525.1 uncultured Asticcacaulis sp.
GTGCAGATCATTTGCAGCACTTCGGCACCTGCGCCGTCGCTGCCCGCCGTCAGACTGATGACCGTCAGGCAAAGACTCCACAAGCCGCCGGCTACGCCCTGACGCAGAAGGCGCGCCATGACATTGGCTTCGGTGCGGGACAAGACGGCAAGGGTCTCGGCGCGGTTGCGCAGCACCATGAAGGCAGGCCAGATCGCGGTGAACAGGACAATGTAGACGACCATCAGCCACGGCGACACGGTCGCCTTCGCCGCCCATATGAACAGAGGCAGGCCGACGCCGAAAAACCCCAGCATATATGGAAACATACGCGCCTGCGCACGCAGGCCGTAGTCGAGGAGAACCGTATCTGGCGGAATCTGGGACGCAGTCATGCCAGCACCTTATCAGACAGAGATTGCCGCCGGGTTTACCGGATCGTTTAAAACCCGGCTCCGCCCAGCCAAGGGTCTGAACCGGAGTTCGGATAAAAGACGATCAATCAAGATGAGCGCATTTTGCGGTGGGTATGCTCAGAAAATGCCCGGCGCGTATTTTTTGCCGTGCACAATCACGGCTTGTGCCAGAACCGTGAAGAAGAGGTAAAGGATTCGTTAGGCAAAACGCGCGAAAATCGCCGTCCAGGAAAGGGTTCGCCCTAACGAATCGCCCAAGGAACCGCCAATGAATGTGTCATCTGCCCAGAGTTCCGCCACCCAGGCTCGCAGCCCCCTGTCGCCGGCAGACATCGAACGTCTGGTGAAAAGCGAAAATGCCGATGACCGTGCCGTTGCCACGCACAAGATCTGTCGTGTCATGGAGCGCGCGGAGCTCAGCGCGGGCGACCGGGCGGCAGCCCAGGAAATCATTCGCATGATGGCGCACGACGCCGCGGAGCTGGTTCGCCGGGCGCTGGCCGTGACGTTGCGGACGTCGGAACTGGTGCCGCATGACGTCGCCATGACGCTGGCTCAGGACGTGGCGAGCGTCGCTGTTCCCTTGCTGAGCCATTCGCCCTTGTTCACCGACAAGGACCTGAGCGACATCATTCGTACGGGCGGTGCCACGCGCCAGATCGCCATCGCCAAGCGCGACACCCTGTCTGAAACCGTCACGGCGGCCCTGGTCGACAATGCGGTCGAAGAAGCGGTGGTCATCGCCTGCGCCAACGACAATGCCCGTTTCTCGGAAAACAGCATGGGCAAGGTCGTCGATCGTTTCGGCGAATCCGAAGTGGTTCACAGCGTGCTGATCAATCGCGCCAGCTTGCCTGTGACGGTCAGCGAGCGGTTGGTCCACATGGTCAGCTCGGCCATGCGCGAACATCTGATTACCCGTCACCATATCAAGCCGGAAACGGCGATGGAGCTGGTCAACGCCGCCCAGGAGCGTGCGACGGTCGACATGGCCGATGCGTCCGGCGCCAGCCGCGACCCGGCCGAACTGGTCAAGCATCTGTCGGCCAATGGCCGTCTCACGCCGTCCCTGATGCTGCGGGCACTGGCGCGTGGCCACATGCCCTTCTTCGAACATGCCCTGTCCGAACTGTCGGGGGTTCCGCACGAACGCACGTGGCTGATGGTTCACGATGCGGGGTCGCTGGGCCTGCGCGCCATATATGACCGCGCCGGTCTTCCGGGCCGGCTGTTCCAGACCTTTCGCATTGCCGTCGACACATGGCGGACCCTGCATGCCGAAGCCGGCCATCTCGACGCGATCCATTTCCAGGAGCGGCTGATCGAGCGTTTCCTGACGCAGGTGCCGTTCGCACCTCGCGAAGACCTGATCTATCTGTATGAGCGGCTTGACCGGGACTCCAGCGGACGCAAGTGGACAACGAAGGCCGCCGAGCCGGAGGCGTCACTCGGCAAGGCTGCCTAGAGCGACATGCCAAAACGTTTGTAGCGGTTTTCGCCATATCGCTCCAAGTGCAGCAACAGACATTAAAAAAGCCGCTGGTTTCCCGGCGGCTTTTTTATCGTCGAATGTCTGGCGGGATCAGCCGTTCTGGCCGATCGAATCGAGGTGTTCCTTGACACGGGCTTCGAGGGTTTCGGCCAGAATCTTGCCCATCGGATGATTGTCCGCCTTGATCTGGTCGCGGACGATGGCGCGGATGGTATCCAGGTGCGCATCGACCAGCTTGCGTGGCGCCAGCTTGCGCTTCTCATCCTCGTCCAGCATCTTGCAAAGCGAACCGGCGACGCGGGTGATGAAGGGGTAGCCATAGGTGGTGCCGAGGCCCTTCAGGTCATGAGCGCGATAGAACAGCTGTTCGCTGTGCGCGTCCGTATAGCCTTCGGTCTTGATCAGGTTCTGAACGTCCTCCAGCTTGCGGATTTCGTCCATAAGCCAGTCGTCGAACTGCTCCGACAGGTCGGCCAGGGCAGCTTCGGCCTTGGCGATGGCATCGGCGTCGATTCCGCCCAGACGGCCGCCAACCTTGGCGCGCAGGGTGTTTGGAACCTGGATGATCTGGGCTTTTTCCGGCATTGGCATGGTACTGCGACCCTTGAACGCTTGTCTTGTCTTTGCGACCTTATCCGCGTCGGGTTTAAGAAGAGCTAATAGTTAGCGAAAAATTGCGCATTCCGATGGGCGGTCTAATCAGGAAGCGAATTGTTCCGCCATAACGCGTTCATCATAGCCGTTGCCGGCATCGAACAGCAGGGTGGCCTTCAGGTTATCGGCCTCGGAAATGTCTACCGATACGACATTGCGGACTTCGAATGTATCGGCCGTGGCGCTGATCGGGCGCTTGTCGACCTCCAGCGCCTCGAAGCGAACCTGGGCCGTATGCGGCAGGATGGCGCCGCGCCAGCGCCTGGGGCGGAAGGCGCTGATCGGAGTAAGGGCCAGCGCCTTGGCGGTCAGTGGGATGATCGGTCCGTGGGCCGACAGGTTATAGGCGGTCGATCCGGCGGGCGTGGCGACCATGGCGCCGTCGCAGATCAGTTCGTCGAGCCGGACGGTGCCGTCGATGAAGATACGCAGCTTTGCCCCCTGATGGGTCTGGCGCAGGATCGACGCTTCGTTGAAGGCGAGGGACTGATGATCATGGCCGTCGCGGTCGCGGGCGGTCATGCTCAATGGGCTTATCAGGGTGCTTTCGCTCTTGAGGATGCGTTCTATGAGAGCGTCTTCGGAAAAGTCGTTGAGCAGGAAGCCGACGCTGCCACGGTTCATACCGAAGATGGGAATCTGGTCGCGCAGGTACCGGTGGACGGTTTGCAGAAGAAAGCCGTCGCCACCCAGCGCAACCATGACATCGGGCTTGGCCGCCGAACCATAAAGGGCCTTGAGCCTGGCACACGCAGCCTGGGCTTCGGGACGTTCTGAGGCGGTAAAGTCGAGGCGCAATGACATTAGCTGAGGTCTAGCGCAGGTTGCACGTCAAAGTCTAAGGAAAACAGCGGACAGGCGGGCTGGACGCCAGAAGTTTCCGTCGGGCTTCGACGGGGGAGAGTCCAAAAATCGACAGGATCAGCGGCTTATGCGCGGTGTTGCAATCGGCATCACCCGGATGCGCGGATTGCCAGTGCGGCAACAGATTGAGAAAGACGGCGCGATCAAAGCCCAGGGCGCAGCAAAGCAGGGCCAGTGGCGCGGCGGACGGCCCGCTAAGAATCCGCTGTAAGTGCGTGGCTTCGCAATCCATTCGGCGGGCGCTTTCCAGTATAAAGAGGCTGGAATGGCCGGCACGCAATATTCGCACAAGTTTCAGATTGTCGCCGCTAAGGCCGTAGCCGGCAATGGTGCGGCGGTTCGCGCGCGCCAGGGATGGGTGACGCAGGAGCGAAGCGCGCAGGGCCGGGCGGTCATGGGAAAGCCGGGTCAGGACGGTCTGGTCGTCGGTGTCGAACACAAGCGCGTGGTTTTCCGCCAATGCCAGCCAGACAGAGTCTGAGTTCGACCGGATCAATGCCTTGACGACCTGGCCGTTCAGGTCTGTGCGCCGCGCCACAAGGAGGTGATGCGGTTCGCCAGTGGCGGCGATCAGCGCCAGCAAGGCGGGGGTGTCGAGCGAAGACAGCGAACCGCCGATCAGGGGCGCCGCCAGATCGACGGGCATCCGGCACAGCTGGACGACAAGATCCTGAAGCGACTGGATCGCCGGCGCGGGTTCTGCTTGCCGTTCCAGCGGCCGCGCCTGGCAGTGAGCCAGCCAGATGTTACCGGAGGACGCACGGAAGTCACGGGGATGGACCGGAGGGCGGGCGATCGTCAGCGGCGCCGGTGCGGCGCTTGATGACGCGGGATCGGCTACGGTGAGAGCGTGCGTACGCAAGGAGGTGTCTCTAACCCGGCAAACAGAATCAATCTTAACGGAATCTGACACGGCATGGTGAACACTTGTTTAATGCCTCATGGCGCGAGTTGTATTTGCCAAACTTACAGTTTTTCAGATTTTTGACCGCTTTGTTAATCTTGTTTCAATTGACCCGTTTTAGTGTGGAAGATTGTTGTTAGTAGTCCCCTCAAGGGCGTTGCATGTCCGATACTCAACCGGCTGTTCCCGCGGATATCGCCGCACTGGCCTCTGGCACTGATAAGTTGCCGTTGGTGCGCCAGGACGCGGTGGTCATCGTCGAGCGTCTGCGCGAAACGAAGGTCGATGTCACCGGCCGGGCGTTTCTGCTGAAGCTCGATACCCTCATTGTGCGTCTGGGCGCCAAGTGGGACGCCAAGGCCGAGTTCGTTTTCCAGCACCTGAAGACGACCTTCGAGCGCCAGTTCGAAGAGCCGAACTGGTGCATCAAGATCAATGACGATGCCTGGATGGCGTTGATGCCGTCAGTCGGCTCGCGAAAGGGCGCCCTGGCCGTGGCCGACATCTGGCGCGACCTGTGCGGCTTCTTCGTCGGCGACATGTCGTCGCTTGAAGTTCCGATCTACGAAGTGCACGTCGAAGACGTCGATTCCTTCCTGGTCAAGAAGATCGACCTGAACACCTGGTTTGGACCGGGCGAGATCGATCAGGGACCGATCCGGACGCGCAGCGGGCAGTTCAACAGTGATGCCGCAGCCGACACCGCGAATGGGGGCGGCGGGCAGGGCCAGGCGGCCAACCGCCCGGTGATTGTTGCGGCAACCGTAAGCTATGGCGGCCGCAATCTTAAGGTCGCGAGTGCGGTCGAGCCGTTGTTCGAGATGAAGAAGATGGTCATGATCGGCCATCGCCTCGAAGCCATGGTCATGGAAAACCTCGACAATACCCTGCTTGACCGCAAGGCGCTGGCCAATCTCGACTGGAACCTGCGCGAGCACGTCGACCTGACCAATATCGACCAGGGCCTGAAGCTCCTGAAGCTGAAGACGGCCGAACAGCGCAAGATGATGATTGTCGTTCCCGCGGCGTTTTCAACCTTCGCCTCGGCGCGGGCGCGGCAGAAGATTACGGCCGAAGTGTCGCGCACGGCTGCGGAACTGGGCCTGAAGGTTCTGTTCGAAGTGCGTGGCCTGGACGGCGTACCGCCGCATCGCGTGCTCGAAATCGTTTCGATGATCAAGCCGTTCTGCATGACCGTCGTGGGCTCCGTCAGCCCCGACCGCAAGGTCATATCGACGCTCAACAAATGCGGCCTGTCCGGCGTTTGCATCGAATATGACGGCGTCAAGCGCGACGAGGACGCACTCAAGGACTATCTGGGCGCACTGAGCACGGCGGCGAAAGCTTCCGCCGGGGCCTGCATGGTTCAGGGGTTCGACAACTATCGGCAGATGGCGATTGCCCGTTTGGCCGGCGTCACTCATGCCAGCATGAAGACAGCCGCGCTGATGTCGCCCAAGGCCGCCGTCCACGTCGCCAAGTCGGCGGCAGAGGCGCTGCGCGACGGCGGCATGTCGCTGAATGCCGCCCTGCCGGAATCGTAAAGTCGCATAGACCGCGCTTTGGTCCGGACGTGCTTTAGCCGAACGTGTCGCAAAGGGCGGGATTGCCAGAATCGTAGCCGGTCTTGAACCACTTCATGCGGTCTGCAGACGTACCGTGCGTGAAGCTGTCCGGCACGACCGTACCCTGAGCGCGCTTTTGCAGCGTGTCGTCGCCTACCGCCGCGGCGGCTTGCAGACCTTCCTCGACATCGCCGGCTTCCAGCCAGTTCAGCTTGGTGTTCGATTGCCGCGCCCAGACACCGGCATAGCAGTCGGCCTGGAGTTCAAGCCTGACCGACAGGATATTGCCTTCGGCCTGGTTCAGCCGTTGCTGGGCAGCCTGGACCTTTTCGCTGATGCCCAAAAGGTTCTGCACATGGTGACCGGCTTCGTGGGCGATGACATAGGCCTTGGCGAAATCGCCGGGCGCCCCGAGGTCCTTGTCGAGCGTGTGAAAGAAGGTCAGGTCGATATAGATGGTGTCGTCCGCCGGGCAATAGAAGGGGCCCATGGCCGACTGTCCCATGCCGCAACCGGTCGCGGTGCCTCCGGTATAGATGGCGAGTTGCGACGGATGATAGGTCTGGTTGCGTGCCTGGAACAGCGGCGCCCAGGTGTCGATGGTCGAGGTGTGGATGACATCGGCGAACCGGCACGAATCGTCGCCTTCGGGGCAGGCGCTGGCCGCGACCTGCTGGCTGCCGGCGACCTGCTGCGTCCCGGCGGTGTCAAGGAAGGTGCGCGGATCTATGCCAAAGACAAAGTAGCCGATCAGAGCGATGACGATCGTGGCGATCCCGCCGCCGCCGGCAATCGCCCCTGCACCCATGCCGCGCCGGTCCTGCACACCGCTGGTGCGGCCTAAATCCCACCTCATTGCGACCTCCCGATCCGTGATGCACCCCGAAAGTCAGGTTAGGAGGAATTAACCGTCTGTTCAATAGGGACGGCGATGTGGAAAGGTCGTCAAAAATGAAACCTTTCTGTTTGTTAATTTTCGTTCACAAAAGGCCTGTGTTACCCCTGAGCGGTTTTTCGTTTCCAGGATGTTTTCATGCGTTCGTTCCTGCTTGCCACCGTCGCTGCGTTGGTTCTTCCCTGTGTTGCTCTTGCCGAGCCCCTTGCAGCGGAAACCGCGCCGGCCGCGCAAAGCCTGCCAGCCGACATTCCGCTGGGCAAGCTGCCCGATACGGTCAGGCCGCTCGCCTACCGCATCGACCTGACGGTCAATCCGGACAATGAACGCTTTTCCGGCCACACGGAAATTGACGTCACGCTGAAGACAGCTTCGGCGTCATTGTATATGCACGGGCGCGATCTCAACGTGACGAAGGCCGTGGCCGTGCAGGGCGGCAAGGAGGTCGCCGTCACCTGGCAGCAACTGGAGCCGCTGGGTGTTGCAAAGGCGACATTCGCCGCGCCGCTTAAACCCGGCAAGGTGACCCTGAAGTTCGACTACGATGCGCCGTTCGGTGACGGTCCCGCCGGCCTTTACCGTATCAAGGTCGCCGACCAGTGGTATGCCTGGTCGCAGTTGCAGTCGATCGACGCCCGCGCCGTCTTCCCGTCGTTCGACGAGCCGGGGTTCAAGACACCGTTCACCGTTAGCCTGACGACCAAGGCCGACGCGGTTGCTGCGTCCAACGCGCCTGAAACCGGCAGTGTCCGGAGCGGGGATATGGTCAGGCACACCTTCATGGCGACCGAGCCGTTGCCGACCTACCTGATGGCCTTTGTCGTGGGACCGTTCGCGGTTGCCGAGGGCAAGATCCCGCCGACGCCGCAGAGGTCGCACGACCTTCCGATCCGCATCCTTGCGACCCAGCCCGGCAAGGATCGCCTGGCCTTCGCGCTTGAAGAGACCAAGCCGATCATCAAGCATCTCGAAGCCTATTTCAACATGGGCTTCCCCTATCCCAAGCTCGACCAGATCGCGTCGCCGGTCATGCCGGGCGCCATGGAAAATGCCGGCGCCGACATCTATGGCGACAACATCCTGCTGCTGGATGAGAATGCATCGACCACGCAGAAGCAGACCTTCGGCATGGTGGTCGCCCACGAACTGGCGCACCAGTGGTTCGGCGACTACGTCACGCCGGCATGGTGGGACGACATCTGGCTCAATGAAAGCTTCGCCAACTGGATGGGCTACCGTATCGGTGATGAGTGGCGCCCGGAACTGAACATCGGCATCGGCGCGACCAATGAAGGCTTCGTGGCGATGAATACCGACGCGCTGAAGGTCGGACGCCCGATCCATCAGCCGATCCAGAACAACAGCGACATCGACTCGGCGTTCGACACCATCACCTACGGCAAGGGCGGACACGTCGTCGCCATGGTCGCGGCCTATCTGGGGGACAACACGTTCCGCGAAGGTGTGCGCCTACACATGTCGCGGCACCCGCACGGCAACGCCACGACGGAGGAGTTCTTTGGCGCGCTGGCCGACGCGGCCAAGGAGCCGCGCGTCCTGGCGGCGATGAAGAGCTTCGTCAGCCAGCAGGGCGTGCCGGTGGTCGATTTCCGCCACGACGGAAACAGGCTCATCGCCACACAATCGCGCTATGCCCGCCTTGGGACAACGCTCGACGCCCAGACCTGGATCGTGCCGCTGTGCATCCGCCAGGGCGAGACGCGCACCTGCACCCTGCTCGACAAGACGACGCAGGACATCGCGCTGCCGGGCACCGGCGCCTTCATGCCCAATGCCGGCGGCACAGGCTACTATCGCTTCAACCTGACTCCGGCCGACTGGGACGCGCTGATCGCCACCGGTGCAAAGCTGCAGGCCGGCGAGGGCATCGCCACGACCGACAGTCTGTGGGCGCAGTTCAATGCCGGGCGCATCGACGCCGGACGGCTGATCACCGCGGCCAGGACTCTGGCGGACAATCCGGATTCGAACGTCGCCGTCGATGGCGGCGAACGGATGAGCTATTTCGTCGAGCGCGGCTTCCTCGCCGACACAGACCTGCCCGACTATCGCCGCGTGATGGCCGGCATCTACGGCCCAAAGCTCAAGACGATGGGTTTCGACCCGAAGGCCGGCGCGCACAAGGCCGACACGCCTGACCGCCAGAAGCTGCGTCAATCCCTGGTCGAGCTGGTTGCCGAAGAGGCTCGCGACCCCGCCGTCCGCAGGCAACTTGACGCCGCTGCCACGGCCTATCTCGCGGGCGATGCTTCGGCGGTCGATCAGTCCTATACTTTCCGCGCACTGGCGGTCCACGTCGACGAAGGCGGGCTGCCGGCCGCCAAGGCCATGCTGGAGCGCGTGCTGACGACAAAGGATGAGCTTTTCCGCGCCCGCGCCCTGGCTTCGGTGACTTCGGGCGCAACCAAGGACACTGCCGACTGGCTGCTCGGCGGCGCGCTGGACGATGCGCGTCTGCGCACGCCGGACAAGCTGGCCCTGATGGGCGGCCTGTTCGGCAACGACAAGACGCGGGACCAGGCCTATGAGTGGCTGAAGGCCAATTACGAAAGCTTCTCGGCACGGACGGGTATCTTCGCCGCAGGCCGTGTGGCCTCCTTGCCCGGCAGCTACTGCTCGGCGGAAAAGGCAGACGAAATCGAGCGGATCATGCGTCCAAAGGTGAGGGCCGCGGGCCGGGGCGAACTGTCGTTCAACCGGATGCTGGAGGACGCCCGCGATCGTGGGCTGCTGCAGATCGAGCAGGACGACAAGTCCGGCGGCTACGTGGTCCGGGCGGTGTAGCGCCCGAGACCGCGCGACCTGCTGCGCCTGGCGCTGCTGCTCGCCTTCCCGCTGCTGGTGACCTGGCTGCCGACGACGATGCGGTGAGGATCAGTAGCGGTAGCGCAGCCCGATGGAGGTGAGGCCGATGG
>CAMLLA010000136.1 GCA_946480525.1 uncultured Asticcacaulis sp.
GCAGCGCCATTGCCTCCGCCACCCGGACTTCGGACTGAATGTCCGTCAGGCTGACAAGCCGCGTCGTCGTGTCGACGGTCACAATTTCATTTATCCCGACCGCGTATGTCCGCCCGAACACTTTTACCGGGCCAGGGGGCCCTGGCTCACGGTCACGGATCGCCTCCAAAAGCTCTGCCGGCGGCTGGAGAACGAGATCGTCAGTTTGAAACAGGGACCGCGCCGCACGATTGAGCGCCGTCAAGCCCTTGGCATCCTGGAATTCCAACAGGGGCATGGGAACGTGGTCCGCCAGAAAGGCCGCAGGTCCGGGCCCGGAACCTGCCTGGCGCGGAATTACGGGCGGGTCGTGGACGACCGACGGCTCAAGGCGGACGAGATACGCCAGGCAGCCCGACAGAATGAGGAGACCAAATACAAGACTGGCCCAGAACTGACGATGAACCGCATCGGCAACAAAGACGGACGCCGAGATCAGCCCCACCAACGCCAGCAAAACCCCGAGACGCGCCTTAGAGACCATGCCGGCCCATCCGGCGATACAATGTCTGGCGTGTCACGCCAAGCTCGGTCGCGGCCTTCGAAATGTTGAAATTGTGCCGGCTCAGCGCTTCCGAGATCACGTACTTTTCAGTGAGCTCCAGATTGAGGCCGAGGTCCGACGCAGACTGGGCTCCGGGAAGATCGACATCTGCCGGCGTTACGACGGCGCCATTTGCAGCAACCACGGCACGTTCGACCGCCCTTCGCAAGGCATGCAGATTGTCCGGCCAGGCATTTCCACGCAGGGCCGCCATGGCCTCCGGCGAGAAGCCTGAAAACACCATGGCCTGGCGCAGGGCGAAGACCCGCGCAAAATGGTTGGCCAGCACTTCGATATCGTTGCCGCGGTCGCGTAGCGGCGGCAAGGTCATTTCAAGCGTACTCAGGGCATAGAGCAAAGATCTCTGCAATCCGATCGACGGATGCTGCCGGCAGGTCGTGGCCACCACACGGTTGTTGCGTCGCCCTGCCTGCTGAAGCCAGGCCGTCAGGACGCCGCTGTTGCCAGGATCGAGTTCATCGACGTTCTCAAGCACAAGTGTCGTATCTTCCAGGTCCTGGAGGTCAGAAGGCACCAGGCTCTCCGCCTCAATAACCTTTAGCGTCGTCCGGCGGGACTGGCGGTGCAGTGCGTGCGCCACGAGCGTTTTTCCACTTCCGCTTTCCCCCAGGACAAGAACGTTGGCCGTAAGCGGAGCATAGCGCGTGATCAGGTCCTTGACCCGTAACAAGGCGTCGCAATCACCGACGACGAGCCCGGTATCGAATTCGGTTTGGATCTCCTGTCCGGCCGGCGTCACCTTCGGCTTTTTGGGACTGCGCAGGCCGTCTTCCAGGGCCTCTATGAGGCGGTCGTCGTTCCACGGCTTCATGATGAAATCGTGGGCGCCGGCCCGAAGCGCCTGGACAGCGACGTTCAGGCCGCTGTGCCCGGTCACCACTATAACGACGGCGTCGGGGTCGGTACGGCGGATTTCTTTCAGGCACGCCAACCCTTCCTCGCCGGACATCTGAGCGCGCGAAAAATTAAGGTCGAGAAAAATCGCGTCCATCTGTTCTGTCGCGAGCACGCTGTAGGCTTCCGCGGGGCCGGTTGCCGCACGGAACTCATAGCCTGCTTTGCGCAGAATCAACTCGGCGGTTTTCAGGACGCCGAGGTTGTCATCGACAAACAATATCTTGCGGGTGGGCATGTACGGATTCGGACAGTTTGGACAATCGCAACTCAACGATTCCCCTGACGAGGATAAAACTTAAACATCTTCAATGTGTTAGCCAGGACGGACATGTACTGTAATATGTCCGTACATAAAGGGAAACGCGCCATGAAGAATGACAAGGCAACAAGACGGCCCCGGTCGCTGCGTCCGGTTGGTCCCGCAGCGAAGCCGCAACCATCGGCTAACAATACAAACTGCACGCTCGCTACCGGACTGGATATACTGGAATATCTTGTCAATTGCCAACATCCGGCGCCCCTCGCCGCCATTTCGGAAGGCCTGAAGGTTACAGACGCAGTCGTTAATCGTTCTATATCGGTGCTTGAAGACCGCGGCTATGTCATCCGTGACGCCGCCACGCAATCGTACCAGAGCACCCGAAAGCTGCGCGACCTGCGCCCCCCTCTCCCCGTGTCCCACAGGCTTGTGGCGCATGCGCGGCCGATCATGCGTGATCTTTGCGCACGTATATCCCAGTCCTGCAATATCGCCCTGCCTTCCGGAGCCGACCTGCAGGTGGTCGCCCAGCAGGAATCGCCCGGCGCTTTCAGCATAAACGTGCCCATTGGATACCGGTACGACATCCCGGACTCCGGGCCCGGCCTGGCATTCATTGCATTCTCCGGCCAGACCAACCCGGCCCGCTGGCCCGATCAAACCTCTGTCGTCGTGGATGCGCAGGAATGGTCATTGCTTCGCAATGCCGTCCAGAACACGGCGGAGCGAGGCTTTGCCCAGGTCGGAAACACACTGTTGTCCGACGTCACGGATCTGTCCTGCCCGGTCTACCAGGACGGCCGGTTCGTCGCGGTATTGAGCGTCCCATTCATAGAGACAAAAGGTGGCGCCAGCCTCGGATGGTCGGTCGCAGCCCTTCAGATGGCGGCTGAACTTCTCAGCCAATCCCTGCACGGCGACAGTCTCGTCGCCTGACGCGCAGAGTGCATGCAGCAGGCGGCGAATTTACTAAAATGATTGGCTTTCGATGTGTTAGATTTTTGCGATAAACGCCGCCTGAAACTGCCGGGGCAAGAGTCTGCCGATATCATGCCATTGATCCGCCTGCACAACGTACATTTCGACTATGAAACGCCGGAAAGACGCGTCGAGGCGCTTCGGGGGATATCGCTCGATATCGAGCCCGGCGAGTTCGTAGCCATCTGTGGACCGTCCGGATGCGGCAAATCCACTCTGCTCAACCTGATGGGCACGCTGGACCGCCCGACATCGGGCCAGCACATTTATGACGGCCAGGATCTGGGTAGACACACCGCGGGCCAGCTGGCCGAGTTAAGGGCGCGCGATATCGGTTTCGTGTTCCAAAGCTTCAACCTGATCGAGAGCCTGACCGTCTACGACAATATCGAACTCGCGCTGCTTTACCGGCGCGAGGAGACGGGAAATGTCCGCAGCCGGGTCATGGAGGCCATGGACCGCGTCGGCATCGCGCATCGCGCCAACCATCTGCCGCGCCAGCTTTCCGGCGGCCAGCAGCAAAGGTGCGCCATCGCGCGCGCCATTGTCGGACGGCCGGCAGTCATCCTGGCCGACGAACCGACCGGAAACCTCGACTCGGAGAACGCGGCCCACATCTTCGGAATTCTCAGGGCGCTCCATCAGGACGGAAGCACCCTGGTGGTCGTCACCCACTCACCGAGCCAGGCCGATCAGGCGGAACGTGTCGTCGAAATGCTGGACGGGCGCATACAGTTCACGCGGCGCCGCGTTTCGCGATGACGCTCCGTCCGGCCCATCTCGTTCATCTGGCCAGGACGCTGTTACGCTTCTGGGGCTTGAGCCTGCTCAACATCGCCGGCCTGGCGATCGGCTTCGCGGCGGCGATGATCATCGGCTTGTATATATTTGACGAGCTGACCTTCGATCGATCTATTCCGGGCGCGGAAAAAACCTACATTCTGACCGCTCATTACGGCGCCGCCAGCCGGCCGCTGGTGCCCAGCGACAAGACGCCGGCCGGCATGGCGCATTGGCTGCAAAGCGACGTCACTGAGGTGCAGTCGGTGTCGCGCCTCCACCCGGTCGAGATGCCCGTCAAGTCGGAACGGCACGCCGGCTTCGAAAAATTCTACTGGGCGGATCCGAATATTTTCGACCTGCTCGAACTCAAGGCCGTCTCGGGCGACCTGCGAACCGCGCTCAGCCAGCCGGATACGGTGGTGCTGACCCAACGCATGGCGCGCAAATATTTTGGCAGCGAGGATGTGATCGGAAAAACGCTGACGATCAACACCTACCTTCCCGCCCGCGTTACGGCGGTCCTCGCCGACCATGCGCCAAATACGACCTTCGACCGCGAAATGTTCGTGTCGGCGCGCGCCAGCTATTCCATGACGGCGATTCTCGACCAGCGGCCGACGTGGCAGTGGGCATCAGTGTACACCTTCGTGCGCCTTAAACCGGGTGCGAAATTGCTGCCGGAAACGCTGAAGGAGGTGGCGAAGCGTCATTGGGCGTCCCCACACAACCTTCCCGCCAAAATCGAGCTTATTCCCCTGCTCCAACTCCATTTTGCCCCGGATGCCGACGGACAGGAAAAGTCGCGCGGCCACAGGGACAGCGTTGCGGCAATGGCAGGGGTCGCCTGCCTCATCCTTATCCTGGCCGCCATAAATTTCTTTGGCCTCCTGACGGCGCAGGTCGACGAACGGCGTGAGGAGATGGCTGTCAGACGGACGCTCGGCGGTAAACCGCATCATCTCAGCCTGCAGGTGCTTGGAGAGGCAACGGTCGTCAGCATGCTGGCCACAGTCGCGGCCTTCTCCATCGTGGAACACGCATTGCCCACGATCAACAGCAAGATGGGCCTGCACCTCGACCTGTGGCGCTCGCCGTTATTCGCCGCGGCGGGCTGCCTGACCGCGGTCCTGACGGGCATACTTGCCGGGCTGGTTCCAGCGATTATCCTTGGGCGCGGAACCCCGCGCCATCCTTCGGCCTCCGTCCGCCCGTATCTTACACGCGTAAGCTGGATCGCCATTCAGCTGTCGCTGTTGATGACGCTTCTGATTGCGTCGCAAACCGTATATCGCCAATGGTCTTTCGCCACCGGCGCCGCTTTGAACTTCGACGCCAGCCAGGTGCTGCTCGTTCCCGTGAATTCGCAAACCGGCAATCCGCAAGAGTTCAAGCGTCAGATCCTGGCGACGCCCGGCGTCGAGGCCGCCGGCCTGTCACGGTACACACCGATCTTCGAAGGAACATGGCCTGCCTGGATCAAAAGTCCGTCGGGCAAGATCATTCAGTTTTCCCAGCATTCGGTCGACCCGCAGTTTTTCGATGTTTACCGGGTCCCGATCCTGGCCGGGCGCCGGTTTTCCAACGTGTCCGACTCGCAGTACCGCCCCAAGTCCATCCTGATAAACCGGTCTGCCCTTGCAGCGTTCGGTTACCGCAGACCCGAAGATGCAGTGGGGCGCGAACTGACCTATCATGCCGACAATCAGCTCTGGACCTCCCGGATTATCGGCGTCGTCGAGGACATGCGGATCGCCACTGTGCGCGAACCGATCAGTCCCATGGTCTTTGACAACCAGTCCGTTTTTTTCACCCACCTCAGCGTTCGGCTGACAAACCGGGACAATGCACAGACACTGGCTGCGATAGACTCGCTGTGGCAGCGCGCCAACCCCGACAGCGGTCCCCTTGAGCCTTATTTCTTCTCGGATTACATCGCGAACCAATACCGGGACATAAAACAGCAGTGGTGGGCCTTTGGCCTGCTCTCGGTCGTGGGTATCTGTCTTTCGGTTCTGGGGCTCAGCGGGCTGTCCATTTATCTGGCGCGCGCACGTCTGCACGAAATCGCCATCCGCAACGCCCTGGGCGCCCGCCTCGTCGACATCATGCGCCTGAGACTGGAGCCCCTCCTCAAGCCTCTTATCATTGCGAACCTGGCCGGCTCCGCGGCCTCGTGGGCGTTGATGTCCTGGTGGCTCAACTCGTTCAAGGCCCATGTCGGTCTCAGCCTTCTTTCCTTCGTCGTTGCGGGAACCGCCACCGTGACAATCACCTTGCTGACGGTAGCAACCCACATCTTTCTTTCATCTCCGGCGCGGTCAAGCCAACCGCTTCGCGCCGACTGAACTTCCCTTCCTTGAATATGGAGATTCCATAGTGATGCTCTCACTCCGCAGGCTTGCCTGCGCAGCCTCGGTCGCCGTGCTTGCGCTGGCCAGCCCCTGTCTCGCGGCCGACCCCGTAGCCCCCATAGACGGCCCATGGACCGACAAGACGCTCAGCCCCGAGGCGCGGGCCGACGCCGCCATTGCGGCGATGACGCGCGCTGAAAAGCAGCGGCTGGTATTCGGCTTCTTTTCCACCGAGGCGACCTGGATGGACAATGAGGTCAAGCGATTCCAGTTTCCGAAGGACGCGCTTCCCTTTGCCGCCGGTTTTGTTCCCGGCATTCCCCGTCTCGGCATACAGCCGCAATGGGAAACGGACGCCGGCATAGGCGTCGCAAGCCAGGCCACCGACACGCCGCGGCCGCGCACCGCCCTGCCATCGGGTCTGGCGACGGCCGCGACCTGGGACCCCGAAACCGCCCGTGCCGGCGGCGCCATGATCGGCAGCGAGGCCCGGCTGTCGGGCTTCAACGTGCAACTGGCCGGCGGCATGAATCTCATACGCGAACCCCGCAACGGCCGAAACTTTGAATATAGCGGCGAAGACCCGCTGCTGGCCGGGGTCATCACCGGCCATGCCATCAAGGGCATACAGTCCAACAACATCATTTCGACGATGAAGCATTTCGCCTTCAACGCGCAGGAGACCAATCGCAACGCCATAGATGTCAAAATTTCAGACCAGGCAGCGCGGCAGTCGGATCTGCTGGCTTTCCAGATCGCGCTCGAAATCGGCAAGCCCGGATCGGTCATGTGCGCTTACAACCGCATCAACGGCGTCTATTCCTGCGAAAACGACTGGCTGCTCAACCAGGTCCTGAAGACCGACTGGGGTTTCAAGGGCTACGTGATGTCGGATTGGGGCGGCACGCATTCCACCATTCCGGCCGCCAATGCGGGCCTCGACCAGCAATCCGGCTGGGCCTTCGACAAATCACCCTATTTCCATGCGGCGCTGGGCGAAGCCGTGAACAACGGTCACGTCAGCCGTGCCCGGCTGGACGACATGGCGCGCCGCGTCCTTTGGGCCATGTTCGCCAACGGCCTTGTCGACAATCCGGTGGCCGGCGATCAATCCAGGTCCATCGACCAGGCCGCCAATGCCCGCACCAGCCAGGCCGCGGCGGAGAAAAGCCTGGTCCTGCTGAAGAACGACGGCCTGCTGCCGCTGGCGGCGAAAGCGCGCCGGATCGTCATTATCGGCGGACATGCCGACTTCGGCGTCATGTCGGGTGGTGGTTCTTCCCAGGTTTCCGCCCCTGGCTATCAGAAGTTCGAAGAGCCTCTTGGTACCGCGATCTTCTATCCCTCCTCGCCGCTCAAGGCGCTGGCGTCACGCACCCAGGCCGTTGTGTCCTATCACGACGGCAAGGACGCGAAGGCCGCCGCAAAGGCTGCGCGCGACGCCGACGTGGTTATCGTTTTCGCGACCCAGTGGACGGCCGAAGGCCTCGATACCCCGGACCTCCATTTGCCTGGCAAGCAGGACGAGCTTATCCGCACGGTGGCCAAGGCGAATCGCAAGACCGTCGTGGTTCTGGAAACCGGCGGCCCGGTGGTCATGCCGTGGTTGAACTCTGTCGGCGCAGTCGTTGCGGCCTGGTACCCCGGCAGTTCCGGCGGTGAAGCGATTGCGCGGGTTCTTACCGGAGAGGTCAATCCGTCGGGCCGGCTTCCCGTGACGTTTCCGGCCGACGTCGGCCAGTTGCCGCGCCCTGTGATCGACGGCGACCGCAAGCTGGATCAGACGGACGATCCCCATCCGCATACGGACTACGATATCGAAGGCGCCGCTGTCGGCTATAAATGGTTCGACAAGAAAGGGCTGACCCCTCTGTTCCCGTTCGGATACGGCCTGAGCTACACCAGGTTTACAACCTCCGGCCTGACGGCGGCGCCGGACGGCAAGGGCGTCAAGGTATCTCTGGCGGTCACCAATACCGGTAAGGCCGCTGGCGCAGCGGTGACGCAAATATACGTGTCAGCACCACAAGACGCCGGCTGGGAGAGCCCCAAGCGCCTGGGTGCGTTCGCAAGGACCGAGTTACAGCCCGGTGAAAGTAAAACTCTGTCGATGACGGTCGACCCGCGACTGCTGGCAACCTTCGATTCCGCCACCAGGACCTGGACGGTCAAGCCGGGAACCTACCGTGTTACGGCCCAGGACTCCGCCACCAAGGTGCTCGCCACCTCGGTTGTTGAGCTGGCTTCGCAAACCCTGGACGTCCGGGGACAATAGCGCGAACCCGGTCCGGCACGGGGCTGCCTGTGCCGGACCGGAAGTGGTTCCCGCTCCAAAAGGAGGCTCGCCCTGCGCCCTACCCTTTCGGCTTCAGATAACCGTGCATGCCCAGCCAGCGCACATAGGCGTCGAACCAGCCGGTGCTGGTCGTTGTCTTCGGATACATGCCAAAGCCATGCCCGCCTTGTTCAAACAAGTGGAACTCGACCGGGCGCTTCGCGGTCCGCCAGCTGTCGATAAGGCCATAGCCGGAATTGGCGAAGAACGGGTCGTCGGCGGCAAGGGCGACGAACAGCGGCGGAGCTTCAGCCGGCACGGTGACGGGCGCCAGCGGACCGTAGATGTCGGCAATGAAGGCGGGTTTCGCATCCTGGCCGTTCAGTGTCGTGGCCAGGGTCAGCATGGCGCCGGCGGAAAAGCCGATCATGCCGATACGATCCGGGTCGACATGCCACTCCCCGGCGCGCGAGCGGACCAGGGCGAAGGCGGCGCGGGCGTCTGCGATCTGGGGCGCGAGCGCCAGCGACGGGTCCTGGGGCGTGGGCGGGCGGCGGGCAGCGCCCGAGAACATCTCGGCCATCGACTTTTCGAAGGCACCCATATCTTCTGGCGTCGGGTTCAGGCGGTATTTCAGCACAAAGGCCGCCACGCCCTTGTCGGCCAGCGCCTTGGCGACATCCCAGCCTTCGTTGTTCATGGACAGGGTGCGAAAGCCGCCGCCCGGAGCCACGATGACTGCGGCGCCCGTGGCCTTGGCCGGGTCGGGCAGGAAGGGTGTCAGCGTCGCGACCGTGACATTGCGGGCAAAGACGCTGCCATATTGGCTGTGCCAGGTTTCCTTTGCCGTCGCGCCGGGCAGCGGGCCGGTGTTCAGGACGATGGCGTTGGGCTGTGCCGGAATGGCGATCGGCGTCATGGTGTCGTCGAGCGCGAGCGCCGGCGTCGCCACCGTGCAGGTCAGCGCCAGCAGAGCGGCGGCCAGGGCCGTGGCAGCCGCCCGGATAAGGCGGCGCGGTTCGGGGTTTGGGATCTTGATTGTCATGTCTACCTGTTCTCTTGATTTATTATGGTTCCAGCGTGTGGCCGGACGTCACGGTCAGTGACGTCCTGACACCCGCTGCCGACGTCAGTCCTTTTCGGGCTGAGGGTTGACCGCCGCCGAGCCAAAGATCGACCCGGCCCGGCTTGACCGAGCGTGAGCCGTCGGCGTCGACGGTGGAAAGGGCGCGACCGTCCAGCACGAAGGTGACGGTCTTGGTCTCACCGGCCTTGAGATGGATGCGGTCGAAGCGGGCCAGGGCGCGGATCGGCGCTGCCTTCTGGCCGGGATGGCTGAGATAAAGCTGGACGACTTCGTCGCCATCCATCTTGCCTGTATTGGTGATGTCGGCTGAGACCGTCACCTGACCGTCGCCGGGAATCGTCGTGGCCGACAGCCTCGCCGGTGCGTAACGGAAGGTCGTGTAGGACAGGCCGTAGCCGAAGGGGTAAAGCGCCTC
>CAMLLA010000137.1 GCA_946480525.1 uncultured Asticcacaulis sp.
TCCCGGCTTTGCGCCCTTGATGACGACGACGGGAATGTACCAGCCCTGGCCGATCGAGGTGTCGAGCGGCCGGAACCAAAGCTTTGTCTTGCCGGCCGGCAGGTCCGCGACGTCCAGCTTTTCGACGACCTGGACGCCGTCGACCCTGTCGCCGGTATAGACGGTAGCGGCCTGCGACGGCGCCGTCAGAGCAAAGGCGG
Organism: uncultured Asticcacaulis sp.; assembly: GCA_946480525.1. Next base: position 201 of record CAMLLA010000137.1, read on the forward strand.
CAAGGGCCGCGGCGGCAATAAGGCGATGGTGCATCAAAGGCATCCTGCGGACAAGGGAGTCGGGGAGCCAGCCTAACGCCCGGAGCCGCCCGGACGCAAGGCCGGTAATATGTCACACCCGCATCTGTGTGCCCATCTCGACCACCCGGCCCGGCGGCAGGCGGAAGAATTCGCTGGGGTCCGTCGCATTCTTCATCAGCGCGATATAGAGGTAGTCCTGCCACAAGGGCATGCCTGAGTTGGCGCTGGCCAGAAGCGTTCGTCGTCCCACGAAGAAGGTCGTCGTCATGGCGTCAAACCGGACGCCCAGTTTTCGGCAACCGGCAAGTGCACGCGGCACATTGGGCGTATCCATGAAGCCGAAGGTCAGAACAATGCGCGTGAAGTCGCTGTTGATCGCTTCTATCATGACGCGATCACCCTCTTCGACATGAGGCACATTGGCGATCTTGATGCTGAGGATGATGTTGTTCTCATGCAGGACCTTGTTGTGTTTCAGGTTGTGCATGAGAGAAGTGGGGGCGACGCTGCCGTCCGCGGTCAGGAAGATGGCCGTGCCCATGATGCGCAACGGTGGACGCGCCTCCAGCATGGTTGCCAGTTCGGTCATGGGCAGGCTGTCGCGGCGGGTTTTTTCGGCGACGATCCGCGATCCCTTGCTCCAGGTCAGCATGACGATGATCAGGGCGACGCCCAGCAGCAGCGGCATCCACGCGCCGGAAAACAGCTTGGTCAGGTTGGACGCCAGGAAGACCAGTTCGATGAGGCCGAGCGGGATCAAAAGCGCCAGGGTCCGCAGGCGTGACCAGTGCCACAGCCTGCGCATGACGATATAGGCCATGATCGAGCTGATCAGCATGGTGCCGGTGACCGCTATGCCATAGGCCGAGGTCAGGTTGCCGGAGGTCTGGAAGGTGACCACCAGGACGACGACGCCGGTCATCAGGAGCCAGTTCATCTGCGGCACATAGATCTGGCCTTCCTGGGTTTCCGACGTGCGGCGGATCAGCATGCGCGGCAGTATGCCCATCTGGACGGCGTGCTGGGTCATGGAGAAGGCGCCGGAAATGACGGCCTGCGAGGCGATGACCGTCGCCATGCACGCGAGGATCAGCATCGGCCAGTAAGCGATTTCAGGCACCATGCGCCAGAAAGGATTCTCCGCGGCGGCGGGATCGACCAGGGTCAGGGCGCCCTGGCCGAGATAATTTATGATCAGCGCCGGAAAGGTCACCCACAACCAGGCGGCATTGATCGGCCCGCGTCCGAAGTGGCCCATGTCGGCGTAGAGCGCCTCGGCTCCAGTGACGACGAGAAAGACGCTGCCGAGGACGACGAAGCCCATCAGCCCGTTGGCGATAAGGAAGTTGATGCCGTAATGGGGGCTAAGCGCCATCAGGATTTCCGGCCGTTGCGCGATCCAGTAGAGGCCGAGCATGGTCAGCGCGGTAAACCACACCAGCATGACCGGGCCGAAGAAGCGCGCGACCTTTTCAGTACCGCGCGACTGGACCAGGAACAGACCGAGCAGAATGACCAGCGACAGGGGCAGGATGAAGCGGTCAAGCCCGCCGCCTATGCCCGGCGCGTCCTTGAGGCCTTCCAGCGCGCCCAGCACCGACACGGCAGGCGTAATCAGGCTGTCGCCGTAGAACAGCGCCGCGCCGCACAGGCCCAGGAAGAAGATGGCCTGAGACGGGCGACCCAGCGCCTTCTGCGCCAGCGACATCAGGACCAGCGTTCCGCCTTCGCCATGATTGTCGGCGCGCATCAGGAAGATGACATACTTGATCGTCACCAGCAGGAACATGGCCCAGAAGACGAGCGATATGACGCCAAACGCCGCAAGCTGCGGGTCGGTGCCGGCGCGGCTGTGGTGCAGGGCCTCGCGCATGGCGTATAAGGGTGAGGTGCCGATATCGCCGAAAACGACGCCGACGGCGCCGATGGTCAGGCCGATGAATCCGGCCTTCTTGAGGGGTGGGACCGTCGCGGCGGCTTCGGAAGCGCCCGGTTTGGCGGGCGAGGTGGCGGTTGTCATTACGGACTCCAGCGGTTAAGGCCGCGAGCCGTATCCGGTTAGCCGTATAGCCGGTGTAGCAATGCATGCCCCCGGCGTATAATTTCCGTATAGGTCCGTAAAGGTCAGTTCTTGAGGCGGTAACCCACGCCCGGTTCCGTCAGGATGAAGCGCGGATTGAGCGGATCGTCCTTCAGCTTCTCGCGCAGGTGCTGGGTATGGATGCGCAGATAGGTGTTGTCCTCGGCGCCGTGCCGTCCCCAGACTTCGCGTATCAGCTGGGCGTGGGTAACGACGCGTCCGGCGTTGCGGGCCAGCGCGGTCAACAGCTTGTATTCGATCGGCGTCAGGCGCACGGGCTCGCCGTCGAGCGTGACCGTGCGCGCCGAGACATCGACACTGAGCCCATCGTGTTCGAACAGTGAAGTCTTGCCGCTTTTCAGCCGCCCCGCATGACGTAGCGCAACCCGGATGCGCGCGACCAATTCGCCCGCTGCAAACGGCTTTGTCAGGTAGTCGTCCGCGCCGCGATCGAGTGCCGCGATCTTATCGCTCTCCTGCTCACGGGCGGACAGGACGATGATCGGAATCTGGCTCCATTCCCGGACCTCGGCGATGACTTCCGAGCCGTCACGGTCGGGCAGGCCGAGATCGAGCAGGATCACGTCGGGGCGCTGCGCCGTGATGGCCTGCATGGCCTCGCGCGCGGTGGCGGCTTCGACCGCCGTCATGTCGTGGGCGATGAGCGTCGAGCGCACATAGCGCCTGAGGTCGGCCTGGTCCTCCACGATCAGTATGCGGGGACGAATCGGATCGGTCATTGGCTTGCCGCGGTAAGGGGAAGGGTGAAGGTAAAGCGCGCGCCGGCAGGCAGTCCAGTGACGGCCGGCACGGTCTCGGCCGAAATAACGCCGCCATGAGCTTCGACAATGCCCCGGCAGATAGCCAGTCCAAGACCGCTGGTCTTGCCGGCACGGTCGCTGCGCTCGGTCTGGCCCGCCTGAAACTGTTCGAAGAGGGCGATGCCTTCGGGAAGTCCTGGTCCGTTGTCGGCGACGGTGACCTCCACGCCCTGGCCGTGGCGTTGGGCGGCAATCGTAATGAGCCCATCGGGAGCCGTATGGCGGATGGCGTTGTCGAACAGGTCGAACAGCACCTGTTCAATCAGGGCGCCGTCGATGACGACCAGCGGCAGGGCGCCGGTGACGACGGTGCGGATGTTCCGTGCCTCCCTGACAGCGGCCACCCGCGCCAGCGCCGCGCCGATAATTTCCTGGATCATGTAAGGCTGGCGGTTGAGCGTCAGTCGTCCCGAGGTCAGGGCCGCCAGCCGCAGCAGGTTCTCGACGAAGCGCTGCAACCGGTCGAGGTGCAGCAACAGGCCCGTAATTTCCTCGACTGAGTCTCTCGGAAGCTTCTTGCGGTTACGAAGGAGCTGGCCCAGGCCGCTCTTCAGCACAGCCAGAGGGGTACGCAGGTCGTGGCCGACCGAGGCCAGGAGTACTCCGCGCAGGCGTTCGTCCTCGGCGTCCAGGCGGACCTTTTCGGCCTGTTCGGTCAGGGTAGAGCGGCGCAGGGCGACGGCCATCAGTGCGGCCATGGTCTCGTATCTCTGCCGCGCGATTGCCGGAAGGGCAGTGCCGCCGGAACGAATTTCGAGGACGCCCAGAACCTCGGTCTGGGCGACCATGGGTACATACAGCACCCCGCCGATCTCGCGTGACGAAAGCGTCCCGTCGCTCAGTTGGGCCTCCCGGATTATTGCGCCCGCGTCGCCATCGGCATCGTCGCGGCGCCGCACGATAGCCGAGGCGCCATCGCTGCCAGCCACCTGCCGGGCCGCTTCCGCGATGATTTCATTTGCGTCGCCGAGCGCCGCCAGCGTCTTAGCCAGGTCATAGAGCCGGCGGGTCTCCGCTTCATTCCGGGCGGCCTGACGGGCATGGTGCGAGACGCGGGCCGTAAGCGCCCCGACCACCAGCGAGGCAGTCAGCATCAGGGCGAAGGTGAGGAAATGACGACCGTCATCGACATGCAGGGTGTAGTAAGGCGGGGTGAACAGGAGGTTGTAGGCCAGGACGCCGAGGACCGAGCTCAGGACGGCGGGCCCGATGCCGCGCCACGCCGCCGTCATGACAACGCCGACCAGATAGATCAGCGGCACATTTCCCACCCACTCCGCCTGACGCAGCGGCAGGCCCAGGAGGCTGCACCCGGCAACAGCGGCGACCGCTGCCAGGCCGCCGGCAAGGGCGGAACGCGTGTCGGGGTTCAGGGTATGAACGGAAGGCATGATCCGCCCTATCATGGTCTGCGCGGCTTGCCTAATCCTTCGCGGCGTCTCCCAGCAAGGCTTCGAGCCTGCGGGGGTCGGCGGGCTTGACCAGGTGGTGATCGAAACCCGCGGCCTTCGATTCCTCGCGGTCGCCGGCCTGGCCATAACCCGTCAGGGCGATCAGCAGGACGCCGTCCAGCTCGGGCATGGCCCTCAGCCGCCGGGCCAGGTCGTAGCCGGTCATGTCCGGCAAGCCGATATCGAGGATAAGGGCGTCGGGTTTCAGTTTCGTGGCCATGTCCAGCGCCGCGCGCGCCGTCTCGAAGACCGTCACTGCGTGGCCGGAAGCTTCGAGCAGCATGGCCAGCGACTGGGCGGCATCGATATTGTCATCGACCACCACCAGCCGCCGCGCCGCGGCTGCCAGTGTCCCGGAAGGCATGACGCTCTCCGAGACATGGCCGGCCTCCGCCAGCGGCAGAATGACGGTAAAGGCCGAGCCCCGGCCTGGCCCTTCGCTGCACACCTCGACCGTGCCGCCGTGCATCTCGACCAGACTCTTGACGAGGGCGAGGCCGATGCCCAGGCCCCCTTGCGAGCGGTCGAGCGAACGCGTGCCCTGCGTGAACAGGTCGAAGACGAACGGCATCAGGTCCGGCGCGATACCTTCACCGGAATCGCTTACCGTTACGACCGCCATGCCATCCTTGACCGTCAGGTCCAGGCTGATCTCGCCGCCATTGGGTGTATATTTGGCGGCATTGTTGAGCAGGTTGGACAGGATCTGGACCAGCCGTGTCCGGTCACCCTCCACCCGCACCGGCCCTGCCTCCATATGGATGTCGAGGCTGTGATGGCGCGCCTCGATCAAGGGGCGCGCCTGCTCGACGGCGGTGGCGGCCAGCGACTTGAGGTCGTGGGTCTGGCGGTCGAGCTGGACAAGGCCGCGTGTCACCCGCGACACATCCATCAGGTCATCGATCAGCTTGGTCATGTGCGTGACCTGGCGTGAGATGACCTCGGCGGTCTGGCGCACCCGCGCCTCGTCGAACTTCGGCAGGCGCAACAGATCCGCCGACATGCTGATGGGCGCCAGCGGGTTGCGCAATTCGTGGGCCAGCATCGCCAGGAATTCGTCCTTGCGCCGGCTGCCGTCGCGCAGGGCCTCCTCAGCCTGCTTGTGCGCGTCGATGTCCAGCACGGCACCGATCAGTCTCTGGCGGCCGTCCGGGCCTTCGCGATCGACCCTGGCCCAGGTGGCCAGCCAGCGGATCGACCCGTTGGGGAGGAGGGCGCGGAACTCCATCGAAAAGCCGCTGTTGTGGGTCAGCGCCGTCTCGACATGGCCCCACAGCGCCGGGGAATCGTCAGGATGGATCAGCGTCCCGTAGTTTTCGACATTGAGCACGAATGTGTCGCGATCGACGCCGTGGATGTCCCAGATCCGGTCGGACCAGATGATGGTGTCGGTGCCGACATCCCACTCCCAGATACCGATATTGCCAGCCTCGGTCGCCAGGCGCAGCCGCTCCTCGGCGATCCTCAGGTCCTTCTGCGCGGCGTGGATTCCGGAAATATCGGTCGCCGTGCCGAACCAGTGGCGGACGCGGCCGTCCGAGTCCTTGAGCGGCGCGATCAGGATCAGGAAGGGCCGGTAGGTCCCGTCCGCGCCCCGCAGCGACGCCGTTGTCTCGACAGGGGTTCCCGTGGCGATGGAGTCTTCGCGCAGGGAGCTGATCGTTTCCATGATATCGGGATGGACGGCGCGCCGCCAGCTGTAGCCATCTTCGCTTTCGGGAGCGATGCCGGTGTATTCATACCACTTCCTGTTGTACCACATCACCCTGCCGTCGGCTTCGGCCATCCAGACCGGCTGCGGGATGCTGTCCGCCAGTTGCTTGAGGCGCTCTTCGCCGTAACGCAACGCCTCTTCGGACTCGACCTGGGCAGTGACGTCTTCGTGGATCAGCATGACTTCGTAGACGGCGCCGTGAGCGTCGCGGATGGGATGGGCCCACGCTTTTACCCAGCGTGGCCGTCCGGGTAGGCCGATGTCCGCGGGGTCGTAGCATATGGCCGGAAGCTGCACCGACTCGCCGGCAAAGGCCTGGCGCAGGTAGGGCGTCACGCCTTTCGCTTCAAGCTGCGGATCATCGAGCACATTGTACCTGTCGAGGACCAGCGCCTTCATGCGGTGTTCGCCCTCTGCGTCCCACAAGGCTTCCCAGGCATTGTTTACCGCGACCGTCTGGCCGTCGGCACTCAGAAGCTGGACGCTGAACGGCGCCTGTTCGAACAGTGTGCGAAAGCGCAGATCGTTTTCGGGAGGCAGGGTTTCGGCCGCGTTATCCGTTCCGGGACGCAGTTCTGAAGAAGACGCCATCGTGTTACTATGTTCCCCGCTAACGCCCAGATCTTATTGTCTGGCGAATCCAGCCCCGTCAGGGAAGCGGCAAACTCATAAGAAAGCAATAATCCCATATCGTTATAGTGCGCCCGCGCCCGCTTTGGTTGACATTTTACCGTGCGGGGCTATCTTTGGCCTATGGCAATTCGGGCTAAACTTGCGATATCGCAATCGCTCAAGGGGCATCCTGTCACAGGATCATAGCCCGAAGTCCGGCCGCCAGCGCCCTCCGGACTTCGGGAGGGGCGCGCATTCCGGCTGATGGTTCTTCATCGCCCAATGCCATCCGGCGCACGCAATCCCATCAATATCCGCCGTCCGTCACGTCACGGCGCAACTGTGTGCGAAGACATGTCTGAAACTCTTACGCTTCCAAAGATCGTCATCGGCAGCGAGGATCATGAAACCCTCACCAACCTGGTCGACGTCACAAGACCTGACCAGCAACAGGCTGCCCAGCTCCTTCAGCGCGAACTGGCGCGGGCGCGCATCGTGCCGTCGGCAAAACTCCCCGGCGATGTCGTGCGCATCGGCTCGCGAGTCAGGTACCAGGTCGGGCCGGGACCGGAACGTACGGTCGAACTGGTCCTGCCCTATATGGCGGATATCGCCCTTAATCGCGTCTCGGTGTTGACGCCTGTGGGCGCCGCCCTGATCGGCGTCAGTCATGGCCAGGCGATGCCGTTTACCGCCACCGATGGCCGCCGTCGGGTACTCCAGGTTATGGAGGTCGGGTCATGACGCCGGTGCTCCAGGTCCGCGACTATCGTCTGCTGCGCCAGCTTTATGACCGGCTGAACGGGTCGAAGGAACCGTTCGAGCGGATCGTCCGCACCAAGCTTGAGCGCGCGCGGCTCATTCTGCCGGGTGAAGCATCGGCGCCACGGGTGCGCCTGGGAAGCCGCATCCGCTTCCAGATCGACGGCGTGCCGGCGGAGGATCGCACGCTGGTCGTGGCTGCGGACTACAGGCCCGACGGGCACTGCCTGGCGCTCGACAGCCCTATCGGCGTGGCGCTGTTGGGTCATCAGGCAGGGGATGTCATCGATGCGGAATGGCGCAGCGACTGCCTTGAGGCCATCGCCATCCTGGATGTCCGCAATGCGGCGCCCCTGTCGGCCCGCGACGGCGTTGTCGTGCCCTTTCCTGACCTGTCCGCATCGAGATCAAACAAATCCATGGAGGAACCCAATGGCTCCAGAAAACAAGACTAAACCACCGGCGCCGCCGGACTGTCCGCGCGAATATCATGACGATTATGTCGGCCGGCCGGCGCGCAAAACGCGGGCCACGATCGTGCTTGTCGGCGCAGGAATCGTGTTGACCGGCTGCGCTGTGGTCTTTGCCCTGAGTCACGGCGGCATAGGCTGAGAGGATAACGCCCGCGACGCATGAGGCATAATTAACTTGCCCTGACGCGTGGGAGGCCCGTCTTCCTGAGATTGCTGTCGTTTTCATTCCATGCTCAGACCGTGCTCATGCCTTTCACGGCAGCCTGCGTCTATTCCTGAGGTCGTCTGTACAACAGGAGATGAGACATGACTGCGACGATGACATTCGGCGACCGGCTGTGGACCGGCTTGCGCATACTGGGCTGGCTGGGCGTGGCGGCGATCCTGATCGCGCCGGCGATCGCCATGCGCTTTACGACCGAGGTGAACTGGACACAATCGGACTTCGTCTTTGCTGGCATCCTGCTGATCGGCGGTGGCGCCATCATCGAGCTGTTCACACTGGGTGTACGCAATCCAGCCTGGCGCATCGGCTTCGCGCTGATGGTCGTCGCCATCGTCGCCGTCATGTGGGGCATGTCGATCTGAGCCGCCGGAAGCGATAGATTTGACTACGAACACCACGAACCACACAAACGGTCAGGCAAAAAACAAATCCGTTCGTGCCTGTTCGTGTGGTTCGTGGTCGACCTTTCCGGAATTTGGGGCATCGACAATGGCGGCGCCTGCGACACGCACGCCCCTTGCTCCCTCAAAGGTGTATCGCTACTATCCCTGCAACCGGACTTTTTGTGTGCCCGGTTGAGGGGGGATGATGTCCGGACAGTTTTTGCGCAGCCGTCTTGTCGTGAGCGTATGTGCGTTGATGGCGCTGGCGATGCCGGCTTTCGCCGACGAAACGCTGCATTACGGACCTGCCGAGCCGTGGGTGACGGCCGAAGCGCCGGGCAAGCCCGATGCAACCTTTGCCGGCGCGCCCTACCAGCTTCTGTTGCACAATGCCCAGCTGAATTTTCGTCCCGACGGCACGACCTCCTATTATACCGAGGTCGCCATCCACATCCAGACCGTCGAAGGATTGCAGGATGCCCAATACTACGTGACCTGGAATCCGGCCACCGACGAGGCCACGGTCAACAAGGCGCAAATCCTGCGCGGCGGACAGATCATCGACGTGCTGGCCCAGGGCCAGAAATTCACCACGATGCGGCGCGAGGAAAACCTCGACGAAGCCATGCTGGACGGCTACCTGACCGGCGTCATCCAGCCCGAGGGCATCCAGGTCGGCGACACCTTCGTCGTCGGCTCGACCCTCAAACGTCGCGATCCCGTCTTTGGCGGCAAGAGCGAATTCATCATGGGCGACCTGTCGACCGGGGCGGTGTCGCGCCAGGTCGTGCGCGCCAGCTGGGACCGCGCGCAGCCGATCCAGTGGCGCCAGAG
>CAMLLA010000138.1 GCA_946480525.1 uncultured Asticcacaulis sp.
CGTTCAGGCTGCTCGACATCGTGCCGAGAACGGTGATCAGGGCGACGGCGATCAGGGCGGCGATCAGGCCGTATTCGATAGCCGTGGCGCCGGATTCGTCTTGCGCGAACGCGTTGAAGAACTTGGTCATAAACATCTCCTTGAAAAAGGGGGGATAGATTACTGGCAAAGAACTATTTACTTGGTCATAGCCTCTTCAAGTACGCTCGCCGCGTAGTCCACCATGCTGGTGGCCGAATTGCTGAACAGACTGAAGCAGGTAATAAGCGCCACACACAGTATGCCGGCGATCAGGCCGTACTCAATTGCCGTTGCGCCGCGCGTGTCGTGCACAAAGCTTTTGATGAATGTGGATCTTATTTTCATTGGAATGCCTTAGCGAAAAGGCCGCAGAGCTTAGTTAAGTCTGCGGCCTGAAGCATCAAGTCAGCTTTGCTGATCCGTCTTACTTCGGCGTCGCGGCGCTGAGCTTGCCCGAGATGGCGGTAAAGGTGCCGTTCAGGCTGCTCGACATCGTGCCGAGGACGGTGATCAGGGCGACGGCGATGAGGGCGGCAATCAGGCCGTATTCGATAGCCGTGGCGCCGGATTCGTCTTGAGCGAAGGTGTTGAAAAACTTGGTCATGGAACTTCTCCTGGAAGGATACATAGATTTATTTGGCAAGTGAGCCGTTACTTGGATCGGGCCAGACCGTCTTGACGGCTCAATTGCTCCCGAACACGAGACCACTCTAAGAAATCAAGATTAAAGCTAAGTAAATATACGGAAAAATCAAAAAATTATATGTGGTTAACTTGCATTTACGATTAATTACAATTAAGGTTAATCTTCATTTAGGACAATGTATATTGAATTTAGTGACAAAATTTTCATTAATATTGCATTTATCAAATTTAAAGATTTTTTGTTTACCCCGTTTTGTAACGCGCTCCTCATGCTTGCGTAGTCAAATCAGGGTAACGCGGCGCGCACGGCGCCATTGAACAACACACTATGAGTCTGTCATGATCCGGAACGAAAGACATATTCTGGCGGCCGCAATGATCGCGGTCATCGGTTTCGCGGCCTCGGCAGCCTTCGCCGGCCAGCGCCTTGTGGTCGAGAAGAACCATACGGTGCGCGTGGCGTTGAACGCCCCGGCATCGTCGGTAATCGTCGGCAATCCTGAGATCGCGGACGTCAATGTGGTGGATTCCCACACTGTCTATATCCTCGGCAAAGGGTTCGGCAACAGCTCGGTGACCATCACCGGGCGGGACGGCCGCGCGCTGTTCGACGGCGAGGTCGCGGTGACGGCCGTACGCGAGGGCGCGATCACGGTCTATAAGGGGCTGAAGCCAAGCCTGATGGTTTGCACCAATGTGTGCATCGCCGAGGACGTCAATAACGGCAATACGGCGGCCGGTAGCGGCAGCGTCGCGGCGCCTGTCACGACGCCCTAAAGGGCTGATGACGGCCTTAACCGGCTGTTGACGCGATTGATGTAACCTGGTCGTGCCTTTACAACAAAGGGATCAGGCTAGAATATGCCGGCGACAACAGTTTATCGGAAATGGCGGCAGCGCTATATCGCCTGGGCGCGCGACCGCCGCGGTGCGACTGCGGTAGAATTTGCCCTGATCGCCTTCCCTTTGATTTTCATGATTTTCTGCTGCCTTGAGCTGGCAGTCATCATCTTGTTGCAGGTGTCGCTCGACAACGCGACCGATCTGGCCGCCCGCCAGATCCGCACCGGCATACTTACGCAGGCCAATTCCACCGCCGCCAGTTTCCGCCAGAAGATTTGCGGCAATATCGGCTGGCTGGAAAGCTCATGTAACTCGAGCCTGCTGGTTGATGTCCAGACCTACGAAAGCTTTGCTCAGGTGCCGACGACCGATCTCATCAAGAACGGTCAGTTCGACAGCGCCAACTTCGCCTATGTGATCGGCAGCGGCTCCAAGATCCAGATGGTGCGCGCCTACTATCAATGGCCGATGTTTACGCCGTTCCTGCAGGGCGGCATGACCGCTCTCAGCAACAAGGACGTCGTGGTCACGGCCAAGGTCGTCTTCAGAAACGAGCCATTCTAATGGGTATTCTCAATCGTCTTGCCCGTTGCGTCCGAATGGAAGGCTTCCTGAAAGACCGCCGCGGCGTTTCCGCCGTGGAATTCGCGCTGATCGCGCCCATCCTCATCATGACCTATCTGGCCATGGCCGAGCTGACTCTGGGCATGATGGCCAGCCGCCGCACCTCGCACCTCGCGGCGACCATCGGTGACCTGACGGCGCAGTCCGAAACCCTGACCGATGCCAATATTACCGACCTGTGGGCCATCGGGACCAGCATGCTGCAACCCTTCACGGCCGGCACAAATCTCAAGATCCGCCTGACGTGCGTGACCATGGGCGCGGACAAGATCGCCCGGGTCAACTGGAGCGACAGCAAGAATATCGATGAGTATGCCGACAACCAGACCATGGCCAATATCACGACCGATCAGATTTCGCCGGGTGAAAGCCTGGTCATGACCGAAGTCGAATACGACTATGTGTCGCCGATCGGCAAGTTCCTTCCGGGCGAGACCAATTTCAAGGACACCTTCTACCACCATCCGCGCAATGGCACCGCCATTGGCCGGAAGGTTTCGTAACCCGAGGCGTCAGCACCCTTCCAGCACCCGCCGGATCAGGGACAGCTTGGTTTCAGTCTCGATGCGTTCGGCCTTTGGGTCGCTGTCCGCGACGATGCCGCCGCCTGCCGCGGCGCGGACATGCCACCTGCTCCCTTCGTCTCGCTCGAAGGCCAGTGTTCGGATCAGGACGCTGGAATCCATGGCGCCCCCGGCGTCGATGGTGAACGGGGCGCCACAGTAGGGGCCGCGCGCCGGTTCCATTTCGTAAATCACCTTCATGGCCTGGACCTTGGGCGCGCCACTAATGGAGCCCGCCGGCAGGGTCGCGATCAACACATCCGCCGCCGTCTTCCCCTCGGCCAGTCTTGCCGTCACGGTCGAGACCAGATGATGGACGTTGGGGTAGGACTCCAGCGCATTCAGTGCCGGCACAGCGACGCTACCGGTGCGGGCGACCTTCGACAGGTCGTGACGCATCAGGTCGACGATCATCAGGTTCTCGGCGCGGTCCTTGGCGCTGGCCTGAAGATCGGCGGCAAGGGCCACGTCCTCGTCCGGTGTCTTTCCACGCGGGCGCGTGCCTTTGATCGGCCGGGTTTCCAGCCGGCCGCCGGCATCGAGGCAAATAAACCGCTCCGGGCTGTTCGACACAAGGGCGCGGTCGCCCAGGTTCACCATGGCGCCGAAGGGCGCCGCGCCATGGGCGTGAAGCGCGGCGGCGACCTCACCCGGCGTCCTGCCGGCCAACAACCGCCCGGTCCAGCCGCGCGCCAGATTGGCCTGGAAGAGATCGCCGGCGTGAATCTGCCGGACCAGCGCCGCGACCCTGTCCTCATGGACGCCGTCCGGGGTTTCCAGCCGCAGCGGCGTATCGGTAAAGGGCGATGGCGTTGCCATTCCAGGCACAGTCATGTTCCAAAGCGCGATCAGCCGATCGCGTGCGCTGTCGGCGGCGGCCTGGGTGGCGCCGCGCCCGATCGCCGTACAGACGCCTGATCGATGGTCGAAGGCCAGGACGGTCGGATACAACCGCACAACCAACTCCGGCCAGGCGCTGCGGCCTTCTATTCGAAATGGCCGCCGCGTCAGACGCTCAAGGCGCAGACCAAGTTCAAAAGAGGCAATGCCGAGCAGGCCTCCCGTGAACGGCGGAAGACCAGCCGGCGCCTCTTTCGGCTGCACAAAGCCTGTGGCTTCATGCAGCATGGCGGCGGCATCACGGGCGTCGTCATAGGCAAGAACAGCCTCGGCGGCCGGTTCCGCCATCAGGTAGCTGTAACGGCCTTGTGGACCGCCATCGGAGACAAGCGCCGAGGCTCCGGTGTGTTCGTACCAAGACGCCAGGCGCAGGTCGTTTGTATCCGCGTCCAGAGAACACGCGCTGATAAACGGGATGTGAGCCGAAAAGGGCAACATTCACAGCAACTTGATTCGATTGCAAACGCTTGCGGGCGCAAAGTGAGTTCAGGAATTAGGCGTGGTTTTCACTATCAGCCGAGCGTGAAAATGTCGCCGCGAAACCTATGGATGGAGGTCCATTGATCCTATTGGAGCGGCTTGCCAAGTGGCAATCCGCTCCATTTTTTATGTGTGCGATCTTTTCAGTCGCACCTTACCGGAACGGAGGTTCCTCGAAGGCCCTGAGCTTGCGCGAGTGCAGGCGCGTGCCGAAATCGCGCAGGATGCTCACGGTTTCGATACCGATGTCGATATGCTCGCGGATGGCGCGTTCATAAAACAGGTTGGCCTGGCCCGGTAGCTTCAGTTCACCGTGCAAAGGTTTGTCCGATACGCACAACAGCGTGCCGTAGGGAACACGGAAGCGATAGCCTTGCGCGGCCAGGGTGGCGCTCTCCATATCGATGGCCACGGCGCGCGACAATGAGAAGCGCAAGGAGCTGGCCGAATAGCGCAGTTCCCAGTTGCGGTCGTCGGTGGTGACGACCGTGCCGGTGCGCAGGCGCTTCTTCAGCGCGTCGCCGTCTTCTCCGGTGATGCGTACAGCTGCCTGGTTCAGGGCCTGCTGGACTTCGGCGATGGCGGGGATGGGAATTTCCCGCGGCAGCACATCGTCGAGAACGTGATCATCGCGCAGATAGGCGTGGGCCAGGACGTAGTCGCCGATGCTCTGCGACGGGCGCAGGCCTCCGCAATGGCCGATCATCAGCCAGGCGTGCGGCCGCATGACCGCCAGGTGGTCGGTGATGTTCTTGGCATTGGACGGACCGACGCCGATATTGACCAGGGTGATGCCCTGACGGTCCTTGGCCAGCAGGTGATAGGCCGGCATCTGGTGCTTGCGCCAGGTCGAATTGGCGATCAGTTCTTCCGCGTTCGGCGTATCCTTGGTGACGATGAAATTGCCGCAGCACGACAGGGCCGTATAGGGACTGTCGGGCTTTTTCAGCTGCTCCAGGGCATAGGTGACGAAGACATCGACATAGCGATTGTAGTTCGTCATCAGGATGTAGCTCTGCGTGTGCTCGGCCGGCGTTCCCGTATAGTGCTTGAGCCGCGCCAGCGAGAAGTCGGTGCGCAGGCCGTCGAACAGGGCCAGTGGCCGATTGCCCTCGGCGTCCATGAATTCCAGCCCATCGGCGACCTCATTGCCGATCAGGGCCAGTTCGGTCGCGGGAAAGTGCCGCGCCAGATCGAAGGCCGATACGGCGTTCAGGTCCAGGCCGGCGCCGTCGAGCACGTAAGGGTAGGGGATTTCCTGATCGGACAGGCCGACCGACACGTCCGCGCCGTAGTCCGCGATCATGAGGCTCAGCTGCTCCTCGATGTAGGCGCCGTACAAATCCGGCCGGGTGATCGAGGAGGAATAGCTGCCCGGCCGCGAGAACCGGGCGAAGGCGCGATTGACCTGGGGATGCCGGTGGGCCGCTGCGATGGCGTCGTCTTCGGCGTCGTGAACGCCGCGCCAGGTGACGGTCAGTTTCGGATAACAGTAGCGGCCGGCGTCGCGCATGGCGCGGGCAGGTTTGACACGGCTGGTCAGATAGGCCTGCAGGTCTTCCTGCAGGGCGGCGACCGAGCGGTCATAGATTTGCTTGAGCTGTTCGACGGCTTCGGCGGCGGTCAATGTCTCAACCGGTTGAGACTCGTTCATTTTGGTGGGTTTGTTCATGGCGATACCTAGCATAGCTTGGCCGCCGTCGCCATCGACACTGTGTGAATTTTTGTTTCGCGCGACAGGTGGTTAAAAATTGTCGTCCGGATTCATGTTCTGATGAAGGACACGCACAATCACCAGATCGTTCGAGGCTTCGTACTTACAGAAGATCGTATGGGATTGAGAAAAGCTTCGGAAATGCTCTGGGCGCAGGTCAGTAGCGGTCATGCCGATTTTAAGTCCCGCCGCCAAATCTTCACAGGCCGTCAGAAGTTGGTCGACATACCTTTCGGCCTGATCAACCGACCACTGACGAGCGGTATAAAGCCAGATATCCCTTAGGTCGTCTTTGGCAGCCAGCGAAATGACAAGGCGCTTCAACCTTTAAAAGTCCTACGCATTTCACTTAGGAACTCCGACTTGTCAAAGTCGTAAACACGTCCGGACATGTCGCCCTTCTCGAGGGCGTCCTTAAGTGCGCGGACCTTTTCCTCTTGTTCCAAAAGAAGACGAAGGCCGGCATTGACTACGTCACTGGGTGACGCAAAGCGGCCGGCATCGATTTGTGCATCGATGAACTCTGCTGCCTGATCGTCAATGGCCAAGGATGTGTGCCGTGTCATAGGTGTAAGGTACGGCCAAATAACCGAAAACTCAAGTCATCGGCCTGAGATCGAGCGCCTGGAACAGATGCGCGTCGCTGCCGCGTTCCGGGTTCGGCGTGGTCAGCAACTGGTTGCCGACAAAGATCGAATTGGCACCGGCCATGAAGCAAAGCGCCTGAAGCTCCTCACTCATCTCGTTGCGGCCGGCGCTAAGGCGGACCATGGCTTTCGGGCAGACGATGCGCGCCACGGCGACCGTGCGGACGAACTCGATGCCGGAGACGCCGCCTTCGCGCATGGCCTTCTCGCCCAGCGGCGTCCCGGTAACCGCGACCAGGTTGTTGATCGGCAGGCTGTCGGGATGATGCGGCAGGGTCGCCAGCTGATGCAGGAACGATACCCGGTCCGCGCGGGCCTCGCCCATGCCGACAATGCCGCCACAGCAGGTTTTCATTCCTGAATCGGCCACGGCCTTCAGCGTATCGAGCCGCTCGGCATAGGTCCGCGTGGTGACGACGCTTTCGTAATATTCCGGCGATGTGTCGAGGTTGTGGTTGTAATAGTCGAGGCCGGCGTCTTTCAAAGCCGTCGCCTGATCCGGCCGCAGCATGCCGAGCGTCGCACAGGTTTCCAGACCCAGCGCCTTGACGCTGCCGATCATCTCGGCCAGCGCCGGCAGGTCGCGGTCCTTCAGTTCGCGCCACGCCGCACCCATGCAGAATCGCTGCGCGCCACCGTCCTTTGCAGCCCGCGCTGCCGCCAGGACCTGATCGGCCGGCATAAGCTTCGAGGCTTTGAGCCCCGTATCGAAATGCGCCGATTGCGAACAGTAACCGCAGTTTTCCGCGCAGCCGCCGGTCTTGACCGACAGGAGCTGCGACAGCTGAACTTCGCTGGGATCGAAGGACTGGCGATGCACGCTGGCGGCGCGGAACACCAGTTCCATGAAGGGCAGGTCGAACAGGGCGGCGATCTCGGCCTTGGTCCAGTCGTGCCGGATGGTGGCAAAGGTCTGCGAGGTATCGGCCATGTCTGAACTCCGTATTCCAGACATGCCTTAACCGGGATTGGTGGCTATGGTCAAATGGCCCGGTTTGTTCTAAGGCGCATGACATAATCTGGGGATCGAAACTTCGCATGACCACCTCCGCCGCCAAGCCGCTCAATTCGCCGTTCAAGGTCCTGCTGGCCAGCCTGATCGGCACGACGATCGAATTCTTCGATTTTTACGTCTATGCCACCGCGGCGGTGCTGGTCTTTCCGACACTGTTCTTTCCATCCAGCGACCCGACTTCGGCCCTGCTCCAGTCATTCGCGACCTTTTCGATCGCTTTCTTCGCCCGTCCGATCGGCGCCATGATCTTTGGTCACTTCGGCGATGTCATTGGACGGAAAGCCACTCTGGTCGCGGCGCTGCTGACCATGGGGATTTCGACCGTCGTCATCGGTCTTCTTCCGTCCTACGCCCAGATCGGTGTCGCGGCGCCGGCGCTGCTGGCCCTGTGCCGCTTCGGACAAGGGCTGGGTCTTGGCGGTGAGTGGGGCGGCGCGGTCCTTTTGGCGACGGAAAACGCGCCGCCGGGCAAGCGGTCGTGGTACGGCATGTTCCCGCAACTGGGCGCGCCGGTGGGCCTCCTCCTGTCATCCGGCGCCTTCTGGATCCTGCTGCAGAACATATCGCAGGAAGACTTTTTGGCTTGGGGCTGGCGCGTGCCGTTCCTGGCCTCGATCGCGCTTATCCTGATCGGCCTGTGGGTGCGCTTCTCGATCACTGAAACGCCGGAATTCCAGGCCGCCAAGGACATGGAAGAACGCGTCAAGGTGCCGCTGACGCGCATCTTCGCGCGCCATAAGCGCAGCCTTCTGTTGGGTAGCTTCGTCGGTCTCGTCACCTTCGTGCTCTTCTATATCGGCAGCGCCTGGCTTTTGTCGTTCAACGTCAAGACCCGCCACATCCCCTTTATCGAGGCGCTGGAAATCCAGCTCGTCGGATCGGTCGCGTTTGGACTGTTCATTCCGATTTCCGCCAAGCTTGCCGAAAGGTTCGGCCGCCGCCAGGTGCTGATCGCCACAACCGTGCTGATCGGTCTGTTTTCGTTCAGCCTGCCGGTTCTGCTGGGTGGGGCGGACAGCGCCATCTTTGTGTTTTCGGCGCTGGCCATGGCCTTGATGGGCCTGACCTATGGCCTGATCGGCACGGCACTGGCCGCGCCGTTTCCGACCGAAGTGCGCTATACGGGGTCGAGCCTGACCTTCAATTTCGCGGGCATCTTCGGTGCGTCCCTGGCGCCCTATGCCGCGACTTGGCTCTACAGCAACTATGGTGCGTCGCATGTCGGCTACTACCTGCTGGCGGCGGCGTCGGTCACGCTGCTTTGCATCTTCCTGTCCGGTAAGGATGAGGTCTGAGCATGCTTCGAAAAAGTGGATACCGGTTTTTCGTCCAAAGCATGCGATCACCAAAAGCGATCATATAAAGATATCTTTATATCTTTATTGCATCAGTAACCACCTGCGGGTATAAGGGCGCAAATCCATTCGCGCGGAACCGATCCTCATGTCAGCTAAAGACCCCGACTTTATCGTAAAAGACCTCAGCCTTGCCCCGTGGGGCCGCAAGGAGCTGGACATCGCCGAGGGGGAAATGCCGGGCCTGATGGCGACCCGCGCCGAGTTCGGCAAGGACCAGCCGCTGAAGGGCGCGCGCATTGCCGGCTCGCTGCACATGACCATCCAAACGGGCGTACTGATCGAAACGCTTCAGGCGCTGGGGGCCGAAGTCCGCTGGGCGTCTTGCAACATCTTCTCGACCCAGGACCACGCCGCGGCCGCCATAGCCGAACGCGGCACCCCGGTCTTCGCCATTAAGGGCGAGACGCTGGAAGAGTACTGGGACTATGCCCACAAGATCTTTGAGTGGCACGATGGCGGCTATCCGAATCTGATCCTGGATGACGGCGGCGATGCGACGCTTCTGTGCGTCCTCGGCCCCAAGGCCGAGAAGGACCCCTCGATCCTCAACAATCCGACCAATGAGGAAGAAGAAGCGCTCTATACCGTCATGAAGCGCTACCTGAAGGAAAAGCCGGGCTTCTATTCGGCCATCCGCGACGCCATCAAGGGCGTGTCGGAAGAAACGACGACCGGCGTGCACCGCCTGTACGCCATGGCGCAGAAGGGCGATCTGCCCTT
>CAMLLA010000139.1 GCA_946480525.1 uncultured Asticcacaulis sp.
CCCTTCCGTCATTTGCTCCGCAAATGCCACCTTCCCCGTAAACGGGGAAGGAAAAGATAAGCAAATCCAATTGGTTCCTTCCCCGTTTACGGGGAAGGTGGCGCGGCGCTTGCGCCGTGACGGAAGGGGGATTTGGAAGAGCATCCAATCAAGTTATCTTCCGTATTTTTGCCGGGCGGCGAGGCCGAGCCCGCTGGCGACACTGGAGAAGCGGTCGCCATAATGGACGCGGGCGCGCGGAAACGCCTTACGCATCGCGTCCTCAAAACCGGGCAGGGCGGTCGATCCGCCCGTCATGAACAGGGTTTCGACGGCGTCAGAGGCAAGGCCTGCACGCGTGGTGACGGTGTCTGTCGCGGCGGCTACGATCTTTCCGACATCATTGTAAGTGGCGCCCAGCAACGCAGCGCGGCCGATGATATGTGTCCAGCCCTTGTCCACGGCATTCAGGTCAACCGTGGTCATCTCCGCGTCCGACAGGGCAATCTTGGCCAGTTCGACGCGGTTGGCGATCTCATGGCCGGCGTGATTTTCGAGGACCTTCATCAGGCGTTCGGTCATGGAGCGGTCTACCGCCTGATGGTGCATCTGGCGGACGCCCAGCATGGTCTTTTGCGTATAGAGGAAGTTGATCAGGTGCCAGGTCGAGAGCTGATGATAGTAGAGCCCGGGCATTTCCAGTCCGCCCTTCAACTGGCTGCGATAGCCCAGGTCGCGCATCAAGGTGGCAAGGCTCAGGCGCGTATCGAAGTCGGTGCCGCCGATATGGACGCCGCCATTGGCCAGGATGTCGGAGGTGCTAGGTGCCAGTTTCAGCACGGAGAAGTCAGATGTGCCGCCGCCGATATCGGTCACCAGTACGGTCTCAGTGCCGGTCAGCCGCGACTGGTAATCGCGCGCCGCCGCCAAAGGCTCGTACTCAAAGGCGATGTCGCGGAAGCCCTGCGCCTCGGCAATGCCGCGCAGTTCGGCTTCGGCGCGGGCGTCGGCGACATCGTCACCATCGACAAAGCGCACGGGGCGGCCGAGGACGACCTGCTCGAGCGTGTGGCCGGCGAAGCGTTCGGCGCGTGTCTTCAGTTCCGCGATGTACAGGCCGATAATGGCGCGAAAATCCTTGCGCCGATTGCCAACCTGGGTGGTTTCGCCGATCAGGCTGGAGCCGAGGATCGACTTCAGCGCCCGCATTAGTCGGCCGTCATAATGGTCGAGATATTCCGCCACCGCCTGGCGGCCAAAACGCGTCTCGCCGGTCTCAAAATTGAAGAACAGAGCCGACGGCAGGGTGACCGCATCTCCTTCGATCGGCACCAACTTCACCTGCTCACCTTGTCCGGTGCAGACGGCGGAATTGGACGTACCGAAATCGATACCGCAATAGGGTCGGGACATGGCTTATGACGCAAGACAGGGGAGGGGCGCGGTGTTTAGCGTCATCCCTGCCGAAAAGCGATAGGAATGTGAAGAAAGAAGGTTGTCCACAGATTGCGCAGATACGCGCGAATGCGCGCCACACAGATGATCCGAGCACATGGCTGGGACTGTGCATTTGCTAAGAGCGACAGCGCATTGCGCTGTCATGATTTTGTAAGTTCACACGAGCTTTCCACACGCTCGGTTCATCTGTGCAGGCGCGCCTTTGGCGCGCCCATCTGTGTTAATCTGTGGATACCCCTAAGAACGGCTACATCGCTCTCAAGACCAACCGATCAAATCTCGATCAGCACGTCGGGCAGTTCGTTGGGATTGCTGGCGTCGGGCGGAAAGTGCGCCGCCAAAGCCGTGCCGCAGGCGGCGACCGCTTCGACGAAGCCGGTCGTCATATCCCCAGCCTTGATGTTTTTCAGCAGCACCGCGACCGTGTCATTCCACACCGTCTTGTCGACTTTCGAATAAATGCCCTCGTCAGCGATAACGTCGACGAAGTGTTCTTCCAGCGCGCAGAAGATCATGACGCCGGTGCGGCCGGCAGTCAGGTGCAGGCCACGGGCATAGAACTGTTCCATCGCCTTTTCGTGAGCCTTCTTCAGCCGCGTCGCCTTGGGCGTCAGCCAGACCTTGAGCGGTGTGAAGTTGATGAGCGACCAACTGACGCCGAAGACGATGACCTGCAAACCAGTTAGTCCCAGCGCCGTTTCCCAGGTGGCGTATTCACCGCTGACGCCGATGCTGCTCCACCCAAGCACCCGGCTTAAAAGCGGCTCCAGCCACTCATGCGGCATCAGGCCGAGGCCCGTAGTTATAAGAGGCGCCAGCAGCGTCAGCGCGGCCGCCCAGCCGATGGGCGTGGCGCTGTAGTCCAGCGCCTTGTTGCGTATGACACAGGTGATTTCGCCGGAGGTCGTGGTTTCGGCCTGGGCGATCGCAGCATTGACGCGGGCGTGGTCGATTTTCAGTTTTGTCATGTCCGCTTCCCCTACCAGCTACCCGATGCGCCGCCACCGCCGCCGGAACCACCGCCGCCGGAGAAGCCTCCGCCGCCGAAACCGCCGCCGCCGCCACCACTCCAACCGCCGCCGCCGCCGCCCAGGACATTGCCGAGCAGGAACCAGGGCAGCCAGCCGCGCGAGAACAGGAAGAAGATGATGATGATAAAAATGATGACGCCGAGCGGCAGGCCGCGTTCATGGCGTTCGGGCTGCACGACGGCCGCCTGTCGCGCCTTTTCGATGGCGACATTGCGGTCGATCGACAGTTGTTGAATGATGGCGTCGGTGCCGGCTTCGACGCCGCCGTCGTAATCGCCGGCTTTGAATTTCGGAAGAATATCCCCCTGGATGATCATGCCCGACATGGCGTCGGTCATCACCGGTTCCAGGCCGTAGCCGACTTCGATCCGCACCTTGCGCTCATTGGGCGCGATGATCAGGATCAGCCCGTTATCCTTGTAGGTCTGGCCATTCGAGGCCTTGACCTTGCCGCTTTGGCCGACGCCCCAATGGCGCAGGAGTTTGTAGCCATACTCCTCGATCTCATAGCCTTGCAGGCTGTCGAGCGTCACCACGACCACCTGGTCGGTAGTGGCGTCTTCAAGGCCCTTGAGCTTGAGTTCCAGGTCCTGTTCGGTGGCGTCCGAAAGGATATTGGCCGTATCGACGACACGCTTGCCGCCGTGGTCAGGAAATTTCGGATCGGCCAGCGCCGCCGTGGCGATCCATGCCAGCGCAAATATGATTAAGGCCACCCAGTGCAGGCGGGTTTTATGCAGGGAAAACGCCGTCATGGCTGAGTGGCCTTGTTATGGTTACGCGATTAGTGAGCCGCGGCAGGCGCCGGAGCGGCGGCAGGGGCTGCCGGTTTCGCGCCGATGTCGGAGAAGTCGACGGTCGGGGCATTAGCGGCAGCTGGGGTGGCCTGGAAGTATTCCATCGGCTTCGAGGATCCGTACATGGTTTTGGCCCAGATCACGGTCGGGAAGGTTCGCAGCGCGGTGTTGTAGTCCTGGGCCGCGGCATTGTAATCGCGGCGCGCGATGGCGATGCGGTTCTCCGTGCCTTCCAACTGGCTTTGAAGCGACATGAAAGCGGCGTTCGACTTCAGGTCCGGGTAGCGTTCCTGGATGACCATCAGGCGGCCGAGCGCAGATGACAAGCCGTCCTGGGCTTGCTGGAACTGCTGGAATTTGGCCGGGTCGGAAATGGTCGAAGCGTCGACAGTGACCGACGTTGCCTTGGCGCGCGCCTCAATGACCTGTGTCAAGGTGGTGCGCTCCTGCGCGGCGGCGCCCTTCACGGTCGCGACCAGTTGCGGCACCAGGTCGGCGCGGCGCTGATACTGGTTCTGGACTTCAGACCACGCCGCCTTGCCTTTTTCTTCCTTGGTCGGAATGGTGTTGACGCCGCATCCGGCCAGACCGAACGCAAGCACTGCGCCGGCGGCAAGGCCGGTCACGAGACGTACAACCCGCTTCGAAATCATGTAGGACTCCCTCTGTGATCCCATGGACAGGGAGCGTATGATACGCCCCCGGCATCAGTCTGATATGGGGAGGCATACCCCATTTTGTAAAGCCTAGGAAGAGGCATGGTTAACCGGATGACTCTCCGCCTCCGCCTGATCGGCGCCGTGATGACGTGGCCTGACGCGGCGGGCTGGCGGTTGTGCGGCATTATGGGCTGTCTGGCTGTGGCGGGTATCGGCGCCGTGGCCGCAGTGTCAGGACTTGTGCGCTGGCAGCCCGACACCGAAGGCTGGCCGGTTCGGCTGGGCATGATCCTGCTGGTGCCGGCTTTTAGCGAAGAGCTTGTCTTCCGCGGCCTTCTGACGCCGACGCGCGGGGAGGACGCCCATGATCGTGTGTGGCTGATCGGCGGGCTGGTAGCTTTTGTCCTGTGGCATATCGTCGAGGCGCTGACCTTTCTGCCGGGCGCCGCCTATCTCTTCCTGCGGCCGGACTTCCTGCTGTGCGCAGCTATACTGGGCGCGGCCTGCGCCTTCATGCGCTATCGGACGGGTTCGCTATGGCCGGCGGTTCTGTTGCATGCGGTCACAGTCTTTGTCTGGCAGACGTTTTTGGATGGCCCCGGCTTCGCGCGGCTCATGGCGGCTTGAAAAAGGCGGAGCCGGCAAGCTCCGCCTCTCTTAGATATCGCGCTAGCTTAGCTTCCGAGGCTTACGGCCCCAGAGATGTTCCCACTTCCAGCCTGTCAGATCTTCGACGATCCGCTTGGACTCTTCGGACTCTGGCTCGGTCTCGCCGGCGCGCAGACGCTCGACCTCATGAACAAGGACGGCATGCGTTTTGGCATTAAGCTTGAATGTCCACGAGAAGTAGGCGCCCAGCGCCATCATCAGGATCGGCCCGCCGACCAGGACCAGGACGATGGTCTGGACGGCCTGTGGTGTTTGGGTGACGAACTCGGAGGCTTCCTTAGGCGTGGCGACATAGCCGCCGGCATCGATGAGCCAGCCGGTCGCGACCAGGGCGGCCGACTGGGCGGCCTTGCGCGTAAAGGTCATGACACCGGCAAAGATGCCTTCACGGCGCAGGCCCGTTACGGCTTCGTCGACGTCGGGCAGGTAATTATAAACTGACCATGGCACGAAGTTCAGCGTGCCACGGCCAAGGCCGGCCAGGATGATCGGCACGAACAGCCAGAAGATAACACCGAAAGTCGATTGGCTGAAGGACAGGAAGAGGTCGCCGTTGAGCGGCGCCAGCCCTTCGGCAAAACCGGCGGGCTGAGTAAGGTAGAAGGTGGCGAACAGCAGGACTGCGGCGATAACGAAGCCGATGGCGATGCGATAGGCCACGGTCGGTCCCGTCTTGATAACGACCTGAATGGCTATCATCACCGAGATCAACTGAGCGAAATACATTGTCGTCATCATGCCGGCGATCATCGACGTTGTGTCGTCCTTGGTCATGGCGGCGCCGGCTGCCAGGACGGTAGCGACGAAAATCGGCAGGGCGGTGTTGAAGATGTCCTGCGACAGATAACCGCCGAGATAGATGCTGATGTGCTGGCGAAAGGCGCGCAGGCGCAGGGTCGAGAACAGGTCGCCGAACATCTTGAACGGGATGAGCAGGGCGGTCTTCAGCGACAGCTTCTCGCCCTTATAGGCCAGCTCTTCCTCGCTGTAGGGGCGTTCCCATGAGAATACCACGACGAGGATGACGACCAGCGAGAACAGCACCCCGAAGATGGCGGCCATGATCAGGAAGGTGTCGGGCGAATTCTTGCCGCCGAAATTGTCGATGATGAACTTCGGCAGGTAGGAGGCGAGGATGGCCGACGATTGCGCAATGATCATCCGCGCGCCTGCGAACTTGGCTTTCTGCTTGTAATCCTTCGTCATTTCCGCAGCCAGTGTTTCCCACGGAATGAGGAACATGGTGTAGACGAATTCGAAGAAGATAAAGGTCAGCAGGTAGTACCAGAAGGTCTGGCCCGTCACGAAGATCAGCGCGAATGAGGGCAGCAGCGGTATGGTCATCATTAGGAAGATCTTGCGCCGGCCGATCTTTCGGCCGATCCAGGTGTGGCGCAGATTGTCCGAGATATAGCCGATCAGCGGACAGGTGATGGCTTCGAGCAGACGCGGCAGGCCCAGGATCATCCCGGCTTCGACGGCCGACAGGTCGCAGAAGGTCGTGAAGAAGTAGAACAGCCAGCCGGTGATGACGGCCTGCGCGCCGGCGCCCAGCATGTCACCGGAGCCCCAGCCCCAGTGATTGACCCAACTGATTTTACGCTCCGCCACTGGCGTTACTCTCCTTTATTGTCGTTCTTGCAAGCAGACGAACGGCAGGGCGTTCGTCTGAAGAAAAATTCAAAAATTCTCGCAGAGCCGTCTCAAAGAGAATTTTTTCGATATTGGCCCACGAAAAACGTATTCGGCGCTCTTGGGCGCCGAAACTTTTTCGGGAATCAAATAAACCGGTACATGAACTCCGTCATGGTCAGCAGCGCCATGGCCTGGCCGAATGGCATGCTGGTCAGCGGGATGTCCTTGTATTCCTGGATCGAGTTGAAGACCGGCGTGCCGAACGACACCTGGGTCAGTTCACCGGCGTCCGAGATATGGGCGCGGACGGCGCGCGCGCCCTTGAGGCCGATCTCTTCGTAATCGCGCGAGATGTAGCCCTTGCGGACGGCCTTCAGGATGCCGTAGGCGAAACCGGCAGACGCCGCGGCTTCTTCGTACGATGTTTCGTCGTCGAGAATGGTGCGCCACAGGCCCGACGGCGCCTGAACCTTGGCCAGCGCCGAAACCTGCGCTTCCAGCGTGTCGATCAGGAACTGGCGCACCGCGTCGTCCTTGGGCAGGTCGAGCAGTTCGATGAATTCCGGGATGACGATCGTCACCCACGAATTGCCGCGGCCCCACAGGGCGTTGGCGAAGTTGTGGCGGCCGTCGAAGGTCCAGCCGTGGTACCACAGGCCGGTCTTGCGGTCGGTCAGGTACTTGATGTGGATCAGGAACTGGCGCTTGGCCTCCTCGACATAGTGCGGGCGGTTGAGCAGCAGGCCGATCTTGGCCAGCGGCATGACCGACATCATCAGCGTGTCGTCCCAGAGTTGCTGGTTGTTGACACTGTTATAGACGATGTGCTGGAAGCCGCCTTCCTCGGTGCGCGGCAGGTCGTTCATCACCCATTCGGCCCAGACGTCGAGGTAGGGCAGGTAGCGGCGGTCGCCGGTGCGCTCATAAAGGTAGGCCAGGGTCAGGAAGGGCGCGACCGTATTGATATTGCGCGACGGCATGCCTTCGCGGAAACGGTCCTCGAACCAGTTGACCATGATGTCCCAGGTCGTCTGGTCGCCGGTCATCTCCCACACCTTGTACATGCCATAGAGGCCGACGCCGTGGGTCCATTCGAAGCCGTGCCAGCTCTTGGTGTCGATCACCCGGCCGTCTTCCAGGCGCAGCAGGAACTGGCCGCTTTCGTCGCGGATATTGACCAGGTTGTCGATCAGACGGTGCGAGGCATCGAGGATGTCGTTGCGGTCAGCGCCAAGATTTGCCGTCTGGTGACGCAGCAGCGGATGGATGCGGTCCGGATGGGGCGGGGTGAGGATCTGATTGTTCATCTGGTTTTTGGGGAAGGGGACGTTCATGACGGTACTTTTAACGTTGCAGGTTTGTGGGGGAAGACACGATCTCGAGCGGCACGCCGCCGCGCACGGCGTTCATGACGACGAGCCTGATCGGTTCCAGCGCATTTTCGGGCTTGCCGTCGGAGGTGACAGCAAGGGCGATCGTGTTCTTGCCGTTGGGATCGAGGATACCGGCCGGCAGCACAAAGGTGCGCTGTGGGCCGATGTGCGAGATGAAGTTGCCCATGTTCCAGCCGTTGACGAAGATCAGGGCGCGCATTTTCGGCGCCGACTGTGGCTTCGACGGATCGCCGAATTGCAGGCCCAGCTGGATGTCGTGGCCCTTGGGCAGGTCGAGCGGCAGCTCGGTTTTCAGCCAGTAGGTACCCGGCGCCGGCGGAGCATCGGTAGGTTTTGCGGGTGTCCAGCCGGTGGTGTCGGGCTTTGCGCCGTAGGGCAGGTGCCAACCTTGGCGTTCGCCATAGAGGCCGCCATTGTTCATTGGACCGCGCACCAGATCGGCGATGCGCTCGCCGCCCTTGTTGCCCTGGATCTTCCAGGCGATCGGCGTCCTGGCGACCGGATTGGCGACGGGTGAGCCTGAGAGAATCGCGCTGATCAGGCCGCGCGCCTCCTTGTGCTCATCGTCGGCCGCCAGATCCCAGTTGTGCGAATTGTTGCGCACCATGACCGACAGGACATGGTTGCCCGGCTTAAGATTGGCAGGCAGCGCAAACTGCGCCTTGGCCGTCGTTTCGGGACGTGGCTTGCCCGACGGGACTTCCGACTGGCCGATAAACTGGCCGTCGAGCCAGGCTTGCAGGATGCCCGAACCGCCGCCGCCATAGTGGACATCGAGCGTTTGCGGCACGGTGTGGGCGTTTGTCTTGCCGGCCTTGACCTCGAAGCGGCCGCGATACCAGACATCGCCGTGGTGAAAACCGTACTGGCTCATGTCGAGCACGGGCTCACCTTTCGGCGGCGCGGTGTTCTTGGTGGCGGTCGTCGTCGTCAGATCGGCCTTGCGCCAGTCGCTATCGTCGAAATCGGGCCTGGCTTCGGGCGAGTCCGCGCGACGCAGCCATTGCGCCTGCATCAGGTCGGGCAGATTGACGGCTTCGGGGCCTTGAATACCAAACGCCTTCAGATTGACGCCGTCGGCTTTTAGATCATATCGCGCATGGGTTTCCAGGCCCAGCCCCTGGCCATTTACCTCAAGGCCTGCGATGAATTTGTCGAACCAGACCTCGACATTGCCATCGTCCTGTGCCGCCACGTCGGCCTTGATCGACAGAACGTCCGGCTCGTTCACAAGATCGAATGCAGCCGAGCGCAGAAGCGATTGTGAATAGGCCAGTACGCGACCCTTCGACGTGTCCAGCAGCCAGAACTTCTGCGCCGATGCATCGTCGCCAAGGAAGAGCAGTAAGTCAGGCTTGCCGCCGCCACTGATACGCAGGCGGATCAGGCCGTCCTGCTTGTAGTTCAGGCGCAGGTCGCCAGATGTCTTGTCATAGACGGTCGTGGCCGCGCCGGCCAGCACCTCGACCTTAGGCTTCCTGGCATAGCGCAGCACGGTTTCGCCATCTTCGCCGGGGCGGCCGGTAAAGACGGCGATGTCGCGATTGCCCTGCTGCAGGTGGGTTTGCAGGTCCGAGGTCGAATAGACCAGGTGCTGGCGCTCCATGGCGTAGGAAGCCAGCAGCATCTTCGCATCCTGGCCCTTGATACGCGAGGCGATGGTGTAGTTGCCGTCGCGCGTGGTCAGCTCGACACTGAAACGGTCGTCGCCCAGGCCGTCGGACGGGTTGTGGACGGCGAACAGCACATGGGTGCCGAGGCGGCGGTTGAGATTATGGTAGACCTTCACCCGCTCCGACGAGGACTTCAGCGCAGGTCCCTTGTCCATCTCGGCCAGCACCTGCTCGGCCGCCTGCACGAACATGCCCTGCTG
>CAMLLA010000140.1 GCA_946480525.1 uncultured Asticcacaulis sp.
AATCACAAAAGAGGCGCGTGATTAGCCAAGCCTCAGCGCCTTGTCAATCTTATTTGCACTGTTATCGGCGTATTTCTGCTATATATAAATAGCTCTCGGTCCCTTTTAACGGAGTCGCGGTGTTCGATCCAGGCAAGCCCGGCGAACGGTTTTCCAGCCCCTTTCCGGCCCGGCCCGGCGGCCGAACCCCGCTGCGCGGCCGCAAGGACAGCAACGCCATCTATATCCGGCGGCTGACGGAATTCGCGCGTACCGTCGCGGCCTGGGCCCTGCGCTTCGGCATGACGCTTTTCAACACGGCGCAGCGGTTCATTCTCAGCCTGTCGGGCCAGCTGGCGATCATGACGGCGGTCTTCGTGACCCTCGTCGAAATCATGATCCTTATTCCGTCACTGGCCAACGACCAGGAAGAATGGTTGATCAACAGCGTCCGCAAGGCCGAGATCGCCTCCCAGGCGGTCGATACGGCTGACGCCATGGCCGTATCGGCCGAAACGTCGGAGCAACTGCGCAAGAGCGCCGGCGTGCTTTACCTCGCCGTGAGGATCGACGGCCAGACCCTGCGCCTGTTCGATTCCAATGTGACCGTGCCCAAGGAGGTCATGGACCTGCGCCGGCAACGCAACCCGGTGGATGACATCACTTACCTGTGGGCCCCGTGGCAAACCCTTTTGTCCGACGAAGATCGCCTGATTCACGTCCAGACCCAGCCGCGCCTGCGCCCCGGCGACCAGATCGAAATCGTCGTGCGCGGCGAGCCGTTGAAAAAGCATCTGCAATCCAGCCTGCTCAACATGCTGCGCATGTCCTTCTTCATCGCCCTGGCCGCCGGTATCCTGATCTTTGCCGCCCTGTCCTTTGTCATCGTCCGTCCGATCCGCAAGCTGACCGACGCGATCCAGCGCTTCAAGACCAACCCCGAGGATGTCGCCGCCACGCCGGAGTTGTCCGGCCGCGCCGACGAAATCGGCGACATCGAACACGAACTGGTGTCGATGCAGGAAGAGGTGCGCAATTCGCTGCGCTCGCGCGCCCGTCTGGCCGCGCTGGGCCAGGCCGTTTCCAAGATCAACCATGACCTGCGCAACATGCTGACCTCGGCGCAGATGGCATCGGACCGTCTGTCGGCGGCGTCGGCCGATCCGACGGTCGCCAAGGCCCTGCCGCGGCTGGAACGGGCGCTGGACCGCGCCCTGTCGCTGGCGACCAACGTCCTGACCTACGGCAAGAGCGACGAGCGCGCGCCGGCCATCCAGATCGTCAAGCTCAAGGACTTGGCCGAGGCCGCTGCCGAAGACGCCGGCCTGTGCCTGCCCGGCCAGACGGTCGAAGGCGGTGTGCGCTTTGCCCTCAAGGCGCCCAAGGGCTTTCATCTGGAGGCCGACCCGGAACAGTTGCACCGCGTGCTGGTCAATCTGATGCGCAACGCCCGTCAGGCCATCGAATTGCAACCGAACCGGCGCACATTGGGGCGCGTGACGCTGACGGCCATAAAGACGGCTGATGATGTCATATTGATCGCCGCCGACAACGGTCCCGGCATTCCGGAAAAGGCGCGCGAAAAGCTGTTTCAGCCGTTTACATCGTCCAATACGCCGGGAGGATCGGGGCTTGGCCTTGCCATCTCGCGCGAACTGGCGCAACTGCATGGGGGCGATGTCCGCCTTGTTAACACCGGCCCCGAAGGCACTGCGTTCGAGGTCCGCCTGCCGCTTAGAGCTTAAGTTTTGGAATTCGAAGACCTTATAGAACTGGTGCGCGATAGTTATATCTCGCAGTTCAGCGCCTTTATTGACCGTGTAAGTAAGGAACACGGCGATGGTGCCGGTGAGGTCAAGCTGACGCTCAGCGGTGAAAGCGCGCTGTACCGCAACTATTATTGCGCCGACTTCATCCGGTCCGAAGACGGCAGCAACGTCATCGAACTGGCGCCTGATGAAGAGGTGACTTTCGATCCTGTCGACGTCGTACTGGGCGAGATGGACATGCGCGTCGAGCGCCTGCAATGGAACGATGTGACGCTGAAGGTCGACGGCGAGGTCGACAGCCGCGACCTCGACGAATGGTTCGAAACCTGGTTCGACCCGGATGACACCACCTTTGATCCGGACACGCGGTTTTCCGGCAATATCCATTCGCTGACTGTGGATGCCGAGGGCGTGCACGTCGATCTCGGCACCGCGCCGACGGAAGCTTTGGTGGAGCTTCTCGTTACCCTGGAAGACCTCGGCTACCGCAAGGTGACGGTGAACTAAGAGGCCCCACCACCACTCGCTCTGCTCGTGGTCCCCCTCCCCATCGCTTCGCGACAGGGAGGAGTGATTGCGCTCCGTTTCTCCTCCCTGTGCCGAAGGCATGGGGAGGGGGACCGCGAGCCGTCAGGCTCGGGGTGGTGGGGCCTTTACTTGCCCAACAATTCACCCACATAACGCGTCACGACCTCCGTCGCCGGCCCATAACGCTTTTCGGCAAACAGGCTCTGCCCCATCGACGGTTCAAGGTTCAACTCGACCGTATGGGCGCCGGCGTGACGGGCAGCGGATACAAACCCCGCTGCCGGATAGACATTGCCCGAGGTGCCGATCGAGATGAACAGGGTGCACTTGCGCAGGGCCTTCTCTATCGTGTCCATACCGAAAGGCATTTCGCCGAACCAGACGATATGCGGCCGCAGTGTTCCGCCGCCATCGAACGGCGACACTGTGTCCGGCAGGATATCCTCGCTCCATGCGCAAACCCGCTCGGTCTCCGTACAGCGCGCCTTCAGCAACTCACCATGCATATGGATCAAACCGGAGCCATCGCGCCTCGGCAGTTCAGCAAACGCCCGGTCATGCAGATCGTCGACATTCTGCGTCACCAGCAGGACGTCGTGCGGCCATTCCGCCGCCAGACGCGCCAGCGCCCTGTGCGCCGCATTCGGCTCGACGTCGCGCAACTGCCGGCGGCGCTGATTGTAAAAGTCCTGCACCAGATCCGGATTGGCGCGGAAGCCCTCGGGCGTGGCGACCTCTTCGACGCGGTGGCCGCACCACAGCCCATCCGACGCGCGGAACGTCGGCACACCCGATTCGGCTGAAATGCCGGCGCCGGTCAGGATGACGATGCTGCCAGGTCTCGGCAGAGTGCTCACTGATCGATCCTTTGATCGCCAATGCGGATGGCGCCGTTGCGGCGCGGGTCGGCGCCGCCTTTGAAGGTACCGTCAGCCTGGCGCAGCAAGCCGTTCAGGCCCGATTCCTCACCCTGCACCTCGGTCAGATTGTAACCCATGCCGCGCAACGACGTCTTGACCGCATCCGGCATTCGCGAGGCCTCGACGCGGATGCTGTCACCGCGCGCCACGACATTTGGCAGGTTGATTGCGTCCTGGAGCGACAATCCAAAGTCGGCAACGCCCATGATGGTCTTGATATTATAGGCGACGATCGACGGTCCGCCGGGTGAGCCGATCATGCCCACCAGCTTGCCGTTCTTGTCGAACAACATGGCCGGGCTCATCGCCGAACGCGGGCGCTTGCCGCCTTCGACGGCATTGGCAGCTTTCGCGCCGTCTGCCGTCATGGGCGACCACGAAAAGTCGGTGAGCTGGTTGTTGAGAAAGAAGCCGCCAACCATTCGCCCGGTGCCGAAGATCGATTCGACCGTCGTCGTCATGGACACCGCATTCCCGTACGAATCGACCACGACGAAGTGCGAGGTGCCGTTGGGCTCAAGCGTCTTGTCGGGCGCCAGCTTAGGCGCGCCCGGAGGCATGCCGAATGTCGGCGCCGGCCCGGCCCGGCCTGCCGTGATGGTGGCGGCGCGCTCGGTCACATAGGCGGGATCAAGCAGGCCAGCCGTGGGCACAGTGACGAAATCGGGGTCAGCCATATACTGGTCGCGGTCGGCATAGGCCAGGCGCGAGGCTTCGATCATGACGGCCCAGGCCCGGGCGTCATCCTTGCCCCATTCCCCCAGCGGAAATCGTTCCATGATCTTCAGCGCCTGGAGCACCGAAACCCCTCCGGCCGGGGGGGGCGCCTCACAGACCACATAGATGCGATAGGGCAGGCACACGGGCTCCAGCACCTGCGGCTGGTAACCGGCCAGGTCCTTGAGCGTCATGCCGCCGGGCAGGGGGGCGGCGTTGACCTTGGCAATGATCTGGTCCGCTAGCGGGCCTTTGCGATAGGCATCCATGCCCTGTCTGGCGAGGGTTTTGAGTGTCGCCGCATAGGCCGGGTTTTTCAGCGTGTCGCCAGTCTTCAGGTAGCCGCCGTCAGCCGTGCCGAAATAGGCCCTGGCGTCGGGCACGGACTTCTGAGCAAAATTGCCGGTCTGGAGGTAACGCCCCAGGCGCCGCGAGACGGCAAAGCCCTTGGTCGCGAGGGTTTCGGGATCGTCGAACAGCGTGGCCCACTTCAGCCTGCCATGATCCTTATGTGCTTTCTCCAGCGCGAACATGGCGCCGGGTACGCCGGTGGCCCGGCCCGAGGTAACGGCCTCGGGATAGCTCATCGGCTTGCCGTCGGGCTTCAGGAAGCGGGCGGGCGTGGCCGCGGCCGGTGCCTTTTCGCGGCCGTTATAGACCGTCGTCGCACCGGTGGCGGCGTCGTAATAAAGCAGGAAACCGCCGCCGCCGATACCCGAGCTTTGCGGCTCGACCAGGCTGAGCGTCGCCTGGATGGCAATGGCGGCGTCGATGGCTGATCCTCCGCGCTTCAACACCTTCATGCCGGCGTCGGCGGCTTCGGGCTCAGCCGCGACCACGGCGGGCGTCACAGGACCCAACTGCGGCTTGGCGCAGGCGGGCGTCGTCAGGGTGAAAGCGACGGACAGGACAGCGGAAACAAATGTGCGGCGGATCATGCGGGGGAGGGCTCCATGGCATGGACTATATAGGAATGCCGCTGTCGGGTAGCGAGATGGAAACTGCCCGTGCACAAGAGATCAACAGGATTTTCAAAAAAAGTGCTTTTTGGCTGCGTATTCGGCTTGCCTTTGCAGGAGGCTTCGACTAATTGTCCGCCCCTGCCGCCGGGACGGGTTTCCGGCAGGCCACATGGCTTCAAGCACTCGTAGCTCAGCTGGATAGAGCATCAGACTACGAATCTGAGGGTCGGGCGTTCGAATCGCTCCGAGTGCGCCATCGCCGTTTGATAAATGAAATCAGCGCCCCAGGGCGCTTTTTTCTTGTCTGGCATTCGGCTCCTGAGGCGAGCCGTGACCTTGACGCGCAAGAAGGTGCGCGGTGGGCCGAATGATCCGGCGCTCAAGAAGCCTTTCGTCGACGCCGCGTTCAGCGACAGCATCGTCTTGTGCGCCACGTTCGATCCGGTCCATTTGCCGACAGCGAACGCTCCCGACAATATTTACGACCGCCAGGATGATGACGGCCATATCTGCCGTCGGTGATCTTTTCACTTATCCACAGATTTTCGTTAAACATTATGGTTAACGCTCCGATTGAATCTCTGAGAGCATGCAGTTGATGCCTGTTGACAGGGGAATTCCATGGTAGCGGTCGTTACGGGTTCGGGCTTGGGTCTGCAGAACAGCTCGTCATCGGTTTTGGGTAGCGCCGGTCAACTCGGCAGCAGCAGGCTGGGACAGGCCGGCAGTCATGTCACGGTCAACGCCGCCAACGGTAATCTGGTCGTGCAAAGCCAGGACGAGATGCTGATCGGGCTGGGGCTCGACGCTGGAATCGCCAACACCTATAACAGCCAGGGGACGCTGACAGCCAATGACTGGCAGGAAAGCTTCCGTCGCTCCGTCGGCGGGCTTACCGGCACAGTCGGCACGTCAGGCAGCACGATCACGCATTTCAAGGCCGATGGTTCGGCCATCGTTTATACGTGGAACGCCGGAAAGAGCGCCTATGTCGGTAATGAGGCCGATGGCGCCTATGACACCCTGTCGTTCAATTCGGGTGCCAACAAATGGACCTGGACCGACGGTGCGACGCGGTCCACCGAGGTCTATGACGGCGCCAATGGCGGTCGGTTGTTTTCGTCGGCGGATGCCGACGGCAATCTGCTGAGCTACACCTACACAGGCAGCCTGCTCACCCGGATCACGACGGCTAATGGCGATTATATCAGCCTGAATTATACGGGTGCGTTGCTGACCTCGGTGGCAACCTATAATTCCAGCAATAGCCTGACCGGAACGCTTGTCCGTTATGGTTATGACGGTTCCAACCGCCTGACCTCGGTAACGGTTGATCTGAGCCCCGGCGACAGTGCGATCGCCGATGGCAAGACCTATGTCACGAACTATGGTTATGACGGCTCCAGCACGCGGATAGCGTCGATCACCCAGAGCGATGGCTCAAGCCTGGCTATCACCTATACCACGTTCAACGGCAAGGATGCGGTTGCAGCTGTAACCCAGGCAACGACCGGCAGCACGACGTCGACGACCACTTTCAGCTACGGTGTCAATCGGACGACGGTTGTTGATCCCTTGGGTAATGCGACAACCTTTGTCTACGATGGCAATGGGCGCCTGATACAACTGATCTCGCCGGAGGCGGCCCCTGGTGGCGCGTTGCAGGCCCAGGCATTCAGCTACGACAGTAACGGCAACCTGATCTATAGCGGT
Source organism: uncultured Asticcacaulis sp. (assembly GCA_946480525.1). Next base: position 6,589 of record CAMLLA010000140.1, read on the forward strand.
CCGGCCGGCGATCCCCATTTCACTAATATCGGCCAGAACTGGGGCGAGTCTAACGATCCAGGCGTAACGACGACACAGGCGATGGAACTCGCCGGAGACGTGCCTGCCTACCGTCGCCAATCCACCACGACACCTCCCGTGAATTGGGTAATGCGGCTAGGAACATCCCGGCCAGGGATGACGGCTGTTTCCCCGGGCCAGACTGTTGATGTTAGCATTTATGCAGCAAGCTCCCGAACGAGCCAGCTCGTACTTTGCGTTAATTGGCTGGATGCAAACCACAACTACGTCGGAAACGCTAATTTGGGCAACATCGCTACCAGTGGGACTCTTGGGGCCAGCGGTGTGACTACGGCAAACTTCGCTTCCAAGACTGTCCGGCGTCAGCGTGAATGGGACTGATTTGGGTTATTGAGTTAAGGAGGGTTTGACCTCATCGTAGCTGATCAAGGAGCGAAGATGAGAGGCAAACCCGTGGCGCCGAAAGTGACCAAGCCTTCGGCTGAGAAGATCGTCAAAGATATCCGGCGTGAGGCGCGCCGGCACTTTTCCGCCGAGGAGAAGATCCGGATCGTGTTGGAGTGCCTGCGCGGTGAGGACAGCATTTCCGAGATTTGCCGCCGTGAGGCATCGCGACGAGCCTGTATTACACGTGGTCGAAGGACTTTTTGGAAACCGGCAAGAAGCGGCTGGCTGGGGACACGGCGCGCCAGGCAACATCGGACGAGGTTAAGGTTCTGCGCAAGGAGGCCCGTGATCTGAAGGAAGTCGTGGCCGAACTGACCCTGGAAAACCGCCTGCTCAAAAAGCGCGAACGGAACTGGGGCCGACGACGAACGAGATATCCCGCTACCGAAAAGCTTGAGATCATTCGCCTGGTCGAACAGTCCCATTTGCCGGCTCGCCGGACACTGGCTCAACTCGGTATTCCCAAGACGACCTTCTATCGCTGGTACGACCTGTTCCTGACGCATGGCCCAGAAGGCCTGGAAGACGGCACCGGCGGCTCAGCCCGCGTTTGGAACCGCATTGCCGACACTGTCCGCGGCGAGATCGTCGAGATGGCCCTGGAGCATACGGAGCTGTCGCCTCGGGAGCTGGCGGTGAAGTTCTGCGATGAGAAAAGCTATTTGTTTCCGAGGCTTCGGTCTATCGCCTGCTCAAGGAACGCAACCTCATCACCAGCCCCGCCTATGTGGTGATGAAGGCGGCCGACGAATATCACGACAAGACCGCAGCGCCGAACCAGGTGTGGCAGACCGACTTCACCTACTTCAAGATCATTGGCTGGGGCTGGTTCTATCTCTCGACCATCCTCGACGACTTCTCCCGCTATATCGTCGCCTGGAAACTGTGCGATGGCATGAAGTACGAAGATGTCATCGCCACGATAGAAATGGCACTCGAGGCCACTGGCCTCGACAAGACTAGGAGCAGAAGTCGGCCGCGGCTGCTGTCCGACAACGGTGGCTCCTACGTTTCGACGGAATTGGGCGAATGGCTTTCAAACAAGGGCATGGCTCAAGTGCATGGCAAGCCCGGTCATCCGCAAACCCAGGGCAAGATCGAGCGCTGGCATCAGACCTTGAAGAACCGCATCCTGTTGGAGAACTATTATCTGCCAGGCGATCTCGAGACCCAGATCGGCGCATTCATCGAACATTACAACTACCAGCGATATCACGAGAGCCTTGGCAATGTGACGCCCGCCGACGCCTACTTCGGCAGGGCCCAGACCATCCTGAACAGAAAGCAGAAGATCAAACTAAAGACCCTCGAACACCGCCGCTTGCAACATCAGAAAACGGCGGCGTAATATCAACCCAAACTGAGGCCAAACCCTCAGATATTTTGCGAACGCGATTGTCCCAATATCCTTGACGACGGACACGCGGCTGATATAGCAACTTCTAAGCATAAGGTTCGGACTGCTGTGGGGGATATCTCGGGTGCGGTAGCGGGCGCAATAGTTGGAGGGTTGCTTATTGAAACTGGTCCATTAGCAATTGTTGCCGCGGGCGGCGCCGACTATTTAGTTAGCAGAATTGCAACTGATATCTATGATCACTATAATGGAGGGCCGCCACAAGATGAGTAATCGGAAATGAGTATAGGGTTATTATTATTGGGCATTCTCACAGGAGGCGTGGGTTCTTGGCTGGCGCTTTCCACGCTCCACGCGCGACGAATTAAGAAGCAACGGTCTGGACTGACGATTGACGATTTCATAAAGGAATTCGAAGGTTCATCTTATACCAAGGAGGCAATCCAGATCACTTACAATGATCTCACAAGAAAAGTCGGACTTCCGATAAAAAGATTTGATTTGCTATATCCAACATTATCGCGCGCCAGTGATGATATCGAGGACGTATTACAAGGTCATGGTCGAGGTCTGGGTCTTTATGATGATGAGATAAATTTGATTTTGAAAAATTTTCTGTAAAAAATGTTGAAGATTATGCAAAATTATTGACCATATTTATAAATATAAATCAAAATGATTGACTGTGAGGTATTTTTTATTATTAAATAAAAATAATTATTGTATAATTTTGAAAATTTTTGAAATAATTTAGTAAATATTTTATTTCAATTACTTATGGGAAACTTTGCTAAATGCGGTGATGTCGAAGTCACGAAGCTCGCGGCGTGGCTCATAGACCGTTCCGGCGCGCGTTGCGCGGATCTGCAGCAGCATCTCCACGGCCTGGGACGCCATCTAGACTACCTTAACGCCAAGACTATGGGCATTGGCCCTAGCTGGAATGCCGGAAGAGCCTCTATGTCGGCAACAAAGCTACCCCATTGTGTTGTTTCCGCTGTCGGCGCTGGAACTCTAGGCTTAAAACCTGATCATTCTATTGATTTTTGGTGCAAATCTTGATTCTCATT
>CAMLLA010000141.1 GCA_946480525.1 uncultured Asticcacaulis sp.
GCGGGGGCGGCGGTGGCGGTGGCGGCGGTGGTTTCGGCGGCGCCGGCAGCCTCAAGAGCAAGTCCGAGACGGTGCGTCAGCGCCTCGATCCGGTGACAGGCGACGTGGTCGGTGAAAACCGCCAGAACAATATCAGCAAGAGCGTCGGCGAAGGCCTGAACCTGAACCTGAACGCCGAATACTCGCTGACCGACAACGACACCCTTCAGGCCCAGGGTACGTTCATGAGCCGCGATACGATGGGGTACAGTATCGAGGACGCGACCTCCTATGACGTAACAGGCAACCTCCAATCCGACAGCTCGCGTATTGGTGACCGCAACGGCGAGTCCGAAAATTCAAGTTTCGCGGTGCTTTACAATCACCGTGGCGAAGTCGGCACGTCCGAAGACTTCAAGATGCAGTATCGCCGCAGCACGTCGACCCGCAACGACCGGTCGGATTATCGCCGTGTGAACCGCGCACCCACGGCGTCCGAAACCGCCTATGCCACCGAGCGCCGCTCGGATACGACTAACGACGGCTTCAGCGGCGACTACACCCACCCGATTGGTGAAACACGGCAGATCCAGCTTGGGTGGGACCTGACCAATCAGGACAGCGAGCAGTACAGCTATCAGTCGCTGGAACACGCCCTCGGTACGCCAGAACTCCCGAACCCGCAACGCGTCAGCCAGTTCAACACCAAGCAGCAGACCGGCGCGGCCTACTTTGTCTACGAGCAGCGCTTCGGAAAGCTGTCGCTGTCAGGTGGTCTGCGCTACGAAAACTTCCACCAGGAACTGTATTCGGTCCAGCCCTTCACCGGCAATCCAGGCGCCGAGTCGGAGCAGACCTATGTCACGTGGAGCCCCAACGCCAACTTCCTCTATCGTCTTGATGAGGATTCGAGTTTCAAGGGGGCTTACAGCCGCCGCCTGAACCGGCCGAACGCAAACGCGCTGAACCCGCTGATTGTCTACAACGACGCTCAGAACGTCAGTTCAGGTAACGCCAATCTGCGTCCGGAAACGGTCGATCGCTTTGAGCTGACCTATCAGAACGACCGCCGCAATGCGTTGAACGGCCAGTTGCAGCTGTCTTACGTCGAAACTCAGGACACGGTCGTCCTGGTCAACAGCTTCCTGCCGGGCCAGCCCGACGTGCTGTTGACGACTTACGACAATGCCGGTTCCTCAAAAGTGGCCGGCTTGTCGCTGGAATTGAACCGCGACAACATCATCAAGGGCCTGAACGCCGGTTTCGAGATCGACTACAACTATTCGGAGATCAACGGCGTCGATCGGGTGACCGGGCAACCCACCGTACGCAGGGGACCGAATTCGCGTGGCCGCCTCAATGTTCGCTACCGCCCAAACGACAAAGATTTTTACATGATCTTCGTGCGCTACAACGGCAAGCGCGTCGACTCACAGGGCTATACGACAGGTACGACGTCGCTGAACGCCAACTATCAGCGCCAGATCATTCCTCGCAAACTGACGTTCAACGTCAACCTCCAGAACATCCTGAGCAGCCAGGGACGCAAGCGCGTCACCAGCAGCAGCGCGTTTTACCAGGTCAACGAAACCTTCGACACCGGCCCGGCGATCGGCATTGCCCTGTCCTATACGTTTGGGACGCCGCGTAACAGCCAGAACCAGGATGGTCAGCGCTGGCGGCGTGGACAGGGTGGTACAGGCGGCCCCGGCGGTCCGGGTGGCTTCCCCGGAGGACCAGGTGGCGGCTTCTAGACTTTAGACTGTAATAGGGCGTGGCTCTGGCGGGCGAGGTATAGACCGATGCCTAACGATACCAAGGCCATGCCGATCAACATCGACAACAGGATCAGCACACTGGAATGCGTGAGCAGCGTGGCCGCGGCAAACGGCGCGGCTGCCTGAACGACTGAACCGACACGCCGGATGCGTCCCATCAGCGGCGGATAGCGTTCGCCCCCGAAGACGAGAAGCGGCACCGTGCCCGAGGTAATCGAAACGATCCCGACACCGGCGCCGTAAAGGACCAGCGCAGGAATGCTCATCGCCGAGACGGCGGCGATCAGGACGATGCCGGCCGTCATTGCGGCAATGCCCGCCAGCATGGAGGCATAGGGCGGCCAGCGGCGGCCGAGCGTCAGGTCCAGGACGCGCGCGCCGACCTGCGATGGCCCGACCATGGCGCTCAATGTCACGGCTTCGGTCATGCTTAGCCCACGCCCGGTTAGAACAGCATGCATATGGACCGCCATGACAGCGACCACCGCCATTTCCAAAGTGACGACGACCGCCAGCGCCCTGTAGATCCATGCCTCCGTCCCGACCAGTCTGACAGCGTCACGGGTGTGGCGTGTGACCGGCGCAGCATCCGCGGGCCTGGGCACGACGAACAGATAGAGCGGAAGGCAAATGCACAGGTGTATGCCCGCGAAGATCAGGCAGGTCATCCGCCAGCCGAACGTGACCTCAAGGAAATGGCTGAGCGGCCAAAAGGTCGTGCTGGCGAAGCCGCCCCACAGCGCGATCTGGATGATCGCCGATCGTCCCGTCGCCCCGAACAGACGTCCGGCCGTGCCGAACGCCGCGTCGTACAGGCCGCTGCCCATGGCCAGTCCCATGATGCCCCAGGCGACGACGTACATGATCAGAGTCTGCGAAACTGCGATCACGGCCAGGCCGGCAGCGAACAGCAGGGCACTTATGGACAGGACCAGTCGTCCCTGCCCGGCTCCGATATAGCGTCCCGCCTGCGCCGAAACGGTGGCGGACACCAGTGTGCCGATCGAATAGCCGCCAACCACCCAGGCCAGATTCCAGCCGGTCTCAGTGACGATGGGTTTCGACAAGGCCGTCAGCAGGTAGAGCGACGTGCCGAACGCGATAAGCTGCCCGACACCCAGCGCCGATACGACCTTAAGCCTCTGCCAGTCTAGCTGCACTCCCCGCTCCTCTCGCTTAGCCTTGCGATGGAGCGGACGCTCCACCGGTTAAACGCGCAGTTTACGCAGGCCGCGAGGGGCCATCTTGCCCGCCTGCGCGCGCTTGCCGACGTAATCCTTGAAGTCCTTGAATTCGCGCGCCTTGCCCGACCCGTCATACCATTGCGGCGTCGTGGCGGAGTCGAACACGGCGATATCGCGCACGCCGCCATCCTTGTAGGCCTGCAGCTTGACACCTTTGCCGCGCGCCATCTCAGGCAGTTCCGCGACTGGGAAGATCAGCAACTTGTTGTTCTCGCCCAGCACCATCAGGCTGTCTCCGACCACGGGCAAGGCGGCAAGCGCCTCGGTGCCTTCGACATTCAGAACCTGCTTGCCGGCGCGCTTGTTGGCGATGCCGTCTTCTTCGTTCATGACGAAGCCATAGCCGTTCTTCGACACCATGACGCGCTTCTGGCCGGCCTGCGCCACGAAGACAGTCACGATCTTGGCGCCGTCCTCGAAATCGACCATAAGGCGCAACGGCTCGCCATGGCCACGCGCCGACGGCAGCTTGTCGCACGACAAGGTCAGGAAACGCCCGTCCGAGGTCATGATCAGCAGCTTGTCGGTCGTCATGGCGGGAACCAGCCAGGCCAGCTCGTCACCTTCCTTGAACTTCAGTTCCGATGGATCGGCGACGGCGCCCTTGGCGGCGCGAATCCAGCCGCGCTTGGACAGGATGACGGTGATAGGTTCCTTCGGCAGGTAGTTCTCGATCGCCGCCACTTCGAAATTGGCCGGCGCCTCCGCGAAGGTCGTGCGCCGCGCCGACAACAGCTTCTTGCGGACATCGACCAGTTGCTGGTCGATGCGCTTCCACTGCAGTTTCTCGCTGCCCAGCAGCTTGTTGAGTTCGTCGCGCTCGTCGGACAGCTTCTTGTGCTCATCCTGGATGGTCATTTCCTCGAGCCGCGCCAGTTGGCGCAGGCGGGTGTCGAGGATGTAGTCGGCCTGGACGTCGGTCAGCTTGAAGCGCGCCATCAACACGTCGCGCGGCTTCTCCTCCTCGCGGATGATGCGGATCACCTCGTCGAGATTCAGGAAGGCGATCATCAGGCCGTCAAGCAGGTGCAGCCGCTTTTCGATCTTTTCCAACCGCCACTGTGACATGCGTTGCAGCACAACGCGGCGGTGATCGAGGAAGGCGATCAGGCAGGCCTTGAGGCCAAGGACACGCGGCGTGCCGGTCGCATCCAGCACGTTCATATTGACACCGAAGCGCGTTTCGAGATCCGAGACCTTGAACAGGCTCTCCATCAGCACTTCGGGTTCGATATTGCGCGTCTTGGGTTCCAGCACCAGCCGGACCTCTTCGTCCGACTCGTCGCGGACATCGCCCAGCAGAGGCGCCTTCTTGTTCTCGATCAGGTCCGCCAGTTGCTCGATCAGGCGCGACTTCTGGACCTGATAGGGGATTTCACGGACGACGATGCGCCAGTTGCCGCGGCCGAGCTCCTCGACCTCATAGCGGGCACGCGTGCGGATCGAGCCGCGGCCGGTTTCATAGGCTTCCTGAATGGAGGCGCGCGTCTCGACGCAGATGCCGCCGGTCGGGAAATCCGGGCCCGGGATGAATTCCATCAGTTCGGCCGTCGTCGTTTCGGGCGCGGTCAGGAGCTTGCGGCAGGCATCGATCAGTTCGGCCACATTGTGCGGCGGGATCGACGTGGCCATGCCGACCGCGATCCCCATCGACCCGTTGGCCAGCAGATTCGGGAAGCCCGCCGGCAGGATAACCGGCTCTTCGTCCTGGTCGTCATAGGTCGGACGGAAGTCGACGGCGTTTTCGTTGATGCCATCGATCAAAAGCATCGCGGCCGGCGTCAGACGACACTCGGTGTAACGCATGGCGGCGGGATTATCGCCGTCGATATTGCCGAAATTCCCCTGCCCGTCGACCAGCATGTAACGCTGGGCGAAGTCCTGGGCCATACGCACCAGGGCATCATAGATCGCCTGGTCACCGTGGGGGTGGTAGATACCCATGACGTCGCCGACAACCTTAGCGCATTTCCGCGCCGCCGATTCGGGCGTCAGGCGCAGGTTCGACATCGCGTACATGATACGGCGGTGAACCGGTTTCATGCCGTCGCGCACGTCCGGCAGTGCCCGGTGCATAATGGTAGACAGGGCATAGGCCAGATAGCGGCGCGACAGCGCGTCGCCCATCGGCTCGTCAACGACTTTACCGCCAGCGTCGTCAGGAATCACTACGTCACTCATCCGCCCCGTTTAGAACGAGAACGAAAGGAATACAAGCGAACTCTCCAGCTATTCACATCGCGTTGCGGGCCTGGTCGCGACCGGCGGATTTGGCGGCGTAGAGCGCCTGGTCGGCATCCTTGTACAGCCCCTGTAACGTCTTTCCGGGTTGCCAGCCGGCGATGCCCGCCGAAAAGGTGTAGCGCAGCGTCACATCCCCGACCTTAAGTCTCTGGTCGCGAAGGTGGGCGCGCAGGCGCTCAACCATGCCCGACGCCTGTGAAACCGACGCTCCCGGCATGACGATCAGAAATTCTTCACCGCCGACACGGCCGGTTACGTCGCGGTCGCGCAGGGCATTTCGCATGCAACCGGCAAAATGAACCAGGACCTGGTCGCCGCCATCGTGGCCGAAATGGTCGTTGATCATCTTGAAATGATCGAGATCAAGCAGGACAACGCTGAAGTCCTGGCCCGACTGTACGGCGCGGTCAAGTACGGCCCCAAAGCGTTTCATGGCGGCGCCGCGATTGAACAGCCCTGTCAGATGATCGGTTTCCGAGGCCACTATCGCCTCATCGCGCGCGGTGCGCAGGGTGGCTTCCTTATGCTTCACCGCCGTGTAATCGGTGACTGCCAGCAACACCCAGTCGTCGTCAAACCGGGTCTCGATAGCGTACATCCATCGGCCGTCGACCATGTCGACTTCGAATTTCCTCAGGCTCCGGCTGCGCCGCTTGGCATTGGCGGCTTCCAGCCAGGCATCGATGTCATCGGTCTCGATCAGGGGACCGGTCTTATGGGCGTAGCAATGCCGCATGACGCTGTCGAACGTCTGATGTCCCGGCTGGACATCGTACAGGCGCAGAAAGTCCGGCGTCGCGAAATTCAGGGCGTCATCCGGCGCAAACAAGGCCAGCATGGTGCCGCTGCTCAACAACCCCTCCCCCAACCGCATGAGCAGCTGGGGCGTCGCATTGTTCTGGAACGATCGGGTATCGGAGGCCATGCTGCAAATGCTAACAGAGCCCCGTTATTTTCCGATTAAAATAGCTACCAGTTGCTGCGGCCATCCATGTGTTCCACAGGCAATGCGTCGAGATCGAAGGCATCGACCATGCGCATATTGACGGCGAAGGTGCGTGCTTCCGGCATCTGCCCCGGCGTATAGCCCTCCTTGGGCGTTCCATCGGCATTGTAGGCCGACGCCCAGTCCGGACTGTCACCGTGAGTGTTACCGCCGCATGTCCCGCAGAAGTGATGCTGGTTCATGCCCCCGCTGGCGGAATAGGTTCGGTTTTGATCGGCCTTTACCGTCACCTCCGACGGATCGAAATAGGCCCAGACGGCGCCCGTGCGATGACAAAAGGTGCAGTTGCACGTCTTGGCCGTTTCCGGCGCGCGGGGCAATTCGATATGCGTGGCGCCGCAGTGGCAGGTGGCTGTCAGGGTCATAGCGTCCTCCTTGGATATCCGGAGTATGCGCAGATATACTGCCAAAATTTGTCAGCAGCAGATCAAGGTTATTAAAACAGTGCGTCGACTTCGCTCTGCCGGTTGCTTTCCATCGCTTCCGCGCGGCCATGGATATGCGAGTCCATTTCAACGACCAGCGCCTTCATCTCCGCCAGGCGCATCTGCAGGTCGACCTTCGCCACGTCGTCTTCAAGGTTCGAGCTCAGCAGGATATTTATCGACGAATCGAAGACGGTCAGCGCCCGCGCGCAGCTTTCGTCGAACGCCAGGCGCGTTTCCGACTGGGCGTGCAGATAGGCGGAGATCACGACTTCACGCAGTTCAAATCCGGAGGCTTCAAAGTGCGCCACGTAATCGCGCGGTTTCCAGTCGGCCAGTTCCTCGGCCATGTCCGGCATGTCGAGACCCATTTCGAACAGCATGATCGCTTCGTTGAACAGGTTCAGATAGTCGGTCGCGAGGCCCGTATGCGGATTGACATTGGCAGCAAGCAGTTCAGCCGCGCTGTAGGTCACTATCTGGGCTCGGTCGATTTCACGCATGATCTTCCCACTCTGACACACATTTCTTAGCAAAGAATGGATGACGCGGTTATCCCAAACCGGCCTCCTTCAATGCCTCGGTCAAGCGCTCGCGAATCTCCGGCAAGGGCTTGTTGTGCGGATGAAACACATGCTGCTCAAGAAAGAAACCGGTGAGTTTCAGACCATTGGCGACATCCCCTTCGGAAATACCGCCCTGCGATGACAGAAGGAACGGCGGCAGAGGCAGGAGTTTATCCTTGTATGGGGCGCCGCTGTTGCGGCTTACGGCGCGCGCCGATTTCGGGCTGACATAGCACAGGTCGTCGCGTGAGCCGGTGACGGCACAGGCGCTCAAGTCCAGCCCGTAGCCGAGCTCTTCGAGAAGGCCGGCCTCGTAGCGCACGTAAATGACAGGCCAGATTTCGGGAATGGCAAAGGCCGACAACAGGGCCCGGAAGGCGTGATAGGCGCCTTCGTGCCGTTCGCGTTCCGGCAGGGCCTGGCGCGTCATGAGCGCGGCGCATTGCAGTCCCAGCAGGCCAGCCGGGTCGTCGAGCAGATCCGGGCCCTGCCCGTCCGCCTCGATCGTCGCGGCGCCCAGTTGATCGGAACTGCGGGCGCGATAACGGAAGGTGACCGTTGATCCCGGTTGCAGCAGCGGCTTCATCCGCCGCGACGCGCCGCCGGCGATATGCGCGGCCTGGACACCGTGCAGGCGCGTCAGGACGTGCACCACCGCCCCGGTTTCGCCATGGAGCCGCGCACTCAGAACTATGGCTTCGTCTTCATATTCCAATGTCGTTGCCCTAAATCCGTTATGACGTGACGAAAACCGGTAGCTATCGAGAAACGAAGCGGAGCGTACCTGAGTACGTGAGCATCGTATCGCAGATAGATGCCGGTTTGCAGGCCGTCAGAACGGATTTAGCTGTCGTATTCGAGGCCGAACTGGGCATACAGCGCCCTGTCATCGCTCCACTTTTCAGACACCTGGACATGGAGGAAAAGATGCACCGGGCGGTCTAGCAGCTTCGACAGGTCCTCGCGCGACTTCTGGCCGATCCATTTCAGCGTCTGGCCGTTCTTGCCCAGAACGATGGGGCGCTGACTGTCGCGCTCGACGAAAATCGTCTGCTCGATGCGCGCCGAACCGTCGGGCCTGTCTTCGAACTTGGTCGTCATCACGGCCGCAGCATAGGGCAGCTCTTCGTGAACGCGCAGGAACAGTTTTTCGCGGGTAATCTCGGCGGCCATGATGCGCACCGGCGCGTCGGCCGCCTGATCTTCCGGATAGAGCCACGGCCCCTCCGGCATCCGTTTGGCCAGCAGCGCCTTCAGGTCATCGACGCCATTGCCCCTTTCGGCCGAGATCATAAGGACGTCTTCGACGACACCCGTCTTGTACAGCTCATCGGCGACGGCCAGCAGGTTGTCGCGCTTCATCAGGTCGATCTTGTTCAGTGCCAGGACCGCCTTGGCGTTGTTTGCTTTCAAGCCTTCGATAATCATGTCGACATCTTCGACGGCCTTGAAGTCAGCAGCCGTCGCCTTGATCTCCGTCGAATGCTTCACCGCCAGCTGTGCAGCGGCGTCAACGAGCAGGACAATACAGTCCGCATCGTGGGCGCCGGTCCAGGCCGAGGCGACCATCGCCCGGTCCAGCCGCCGGCGCGGCTTGAATATCCCCGGCGTGTCGACCAGTACCATCTGCACGCCGCCTTCGATGGCGATGCCGCGCACCGGAAAGCGCGTCGTCTGAACCTTCTGCGTTACGATCGACACCTTGGTGCCGACCAGCCGGTTGACGAGCGTCGACTTGCCTGCATTCGGCGCGCCGATGATGGCGACGAAGCCGCATTTTTGAGACGTGTCGGTCAATTCAGTTGTTCCTGTTCAATCAGGCGCAGGGCGGCGGCCTTCTCGGCCTCCTGCCGCGATTTGCCGGTCGCCGACTGAGGCGAAACACCGTCAATGCGCACTTCGATGGTAAAGACCGGGGCGTGATCCGGCCCTTTGCGGTGGATGAGATTATAGGCCGGCGGCGCCTTGCCATTGGCGGCGGCCCATTCCTGGAGAAAGGATTTCGGATTGCTCCGTGAGGCATTGCCGCTGCTGCGCAAGGCTTCGGCCCACAGCGGTTTGAAGCATCGTAGCACCGTCTCGTAGCCTCCGTCGATATAGACGGCAGCCATAAGGGCTTCGGTGGCATCGCCAAGAATGGTGGGATTGGCGCGACCGCCGCTCTTGGTCTCGCCCGCCGCCAGACGCAGGGCCGGCCCGACGCCAGATACTGCATCACGACGCGGGGCAGACCC
>CAMLLA010000142.1 GCA_946480525.1 uncultured Asticcacaulis sp.
ATCGCAACGGCCTGTTCTCGCCGCCGTCGTGGCTGGCCGTCTATATGGGCCAGGACGTGGTGCCGGTGGGCTATGACCGCATGGGCGACGCCCTGCCAACGACTTTGCTGGCGGAAAAACTCAGCGCCCTGCATGGCCGTATCCGCGATCAGGTGGCGCTGTTGCCGAGCCACGAAGCAACGCTGTCCAGCTTCGCGCAAAGCGAGGTGGCATGATGGAAAAGGTCGTTATCGTCGGCCGCGATGCGCCGCTATGGCTGTCGGCGCTGGCGCTTTACCGCGCGCTGACGCCGGCTGGCGTAAAGGTCGAGGTCATTGCCTTGCCCGATCGCATGCAGGCGGCGGATATTTACGCCACCCTGCCGCCGCTTGAGGCCTTTCACCGCCAACTGGGGCTCGACGAACACGCACTGCTCAGCCGTACCGGCGGCAGCTTTACGCTGGGCCAAAGCTTCCAGGGCTTCGCCGGTGACGACAGCGCCTTCTTCCATCCTTACGGCAGCCACGGCTTTCCGATCACGACGACGGGCGCGGCCTTCCTGCACTATGTCACGCGGGCCAGGCGCCAGGGGCTGGGCGCGGCGTTCGAGGACTTTTCGCTGACGGCCGCCGCCGCCAAGCAGGGCCGTTTCGTCGTGCCCAATGACGAAACGAACGCCTTTGCGCGCAGCGATTATGGCTATCACTTGCCGGCTAAGGCCTATACGGCGGCTTTGGCCGAGGCGGTGCGGGCGCAGGGCATCACGGTTCATCCGGCTACGCAGGTCACGGTTGTGCGCGATGAAGACGGCGACATCGCCAGCGTCAACAGCATCACCGGCGACCTGTTCATCGACGCCAGCGGAACAGACTCCGTCCTGTTGCGCGGGGCGTTGGGGACGCCGTTTGCTTCGTGGCGGCGCTGGTTCCCGGCCGACCGCGTGCTGACGGCTTCAGGGCCGCGCCTGCGCATCCTGCCGCCTTATGCGCGGATACAGGCACTCGACAACGGGACCTTGAGCCTGTTCTCGGCCCAAGACGCCACACGCATTACCTATGTATTCGACAGCCAGGACGAAAGCGACGATCAGGCGCTGAAAAGCGCAATGGCGTCGCGCCTCAGGCTCGGCGATGTCTCTGTCACGGCCCTAGAGCCCGGCTGGTCCGAATCATGGGTGCGCAATGTCGTGGCGATAGGCGAGGCCGCCTGCGTTTTCGATCCGATCGACAGCCTGTCCCTTCACAGCGTGCAGGTCGGGCTGGTGCATCTCCTGGGATTGTTCCCGCGCGATCGTCATACTGTGCCTGAGCGCGCCGAATATAACACGCGTATGAACCGGATGTGCGCTCGGGCGCGCGACTTCCAGCTTGTCCATTACCATTTAAGCGGGCGCAGCCAGCGCTTCTGGCAAAAGGCCAGGGCGCACAATGTGCCGGCGGAATTACAGGAACGCATCGACGCCTTCGCCATCGCCGGGCAGGTGTCTTTGTTTGATGAGGATACGTTTGAGGCCGACAGCTGGAATGCCGTCCTGATTGGCCACGGCCTGTCGCCCGAATCCTATGACCCGGCGGCGGATCTGGCCGCGGACCAGGTTTTGATGGATCATTTCCGGCGGATTTTCAGCGGTATCCGTCAGCAAGTCGAACGCGCTCCCAGTCATGACGAGTACCTTGGAATTTTCTGCTCGGCGTGATCTTTATCGGCAGGTGATTGATACCGCTTCCCATGCTATGGTGCGCGAACAGAGTGCATAAGCGCCGGCGCCAATAAGGTAGGGAACAGAGTGAAAAGACCAACGTCATTGGACATCGCTGCGATCACGGGGGTCTCGCAGGCGACCGTATCGCGCGCCCTCAGCCATTCGCCGCTGGTAAACGACGAGACGCGGGAACGCATCTTAAGCGTCGCCAAGCAGCTGCATTACAAGGTCGATTCCAACGCGCGCAAACTGCGCTCGAAGAAGATCCACACCATGGCGGTGCTGATTTCGGCCGACCTGGAAAATCCGCAAAACCCGATCAATCCTTTTTTCCTGCCGATGATCGGCTCGATCCTGCAATATGCCGGCGAGAAGGGCTATGACATCATTACGTCGCTGCAGCAGCCGTCGGACGACTGGGGCACCGACTACGGCTTTTCGCGCCGGGCGGACGGGATCATCTTCCTGGGCTGCAAGGACTTCGAGTCCTATACGCACAAGTTCGAATACCTGAACGAGGTCGGCGATCCGTGGGTGGTGTGGGGCGTCAATCGCCCCGACTGCGCCCGTTTGTGCATCGGCAGTGACAATGAGGATGGTGGGTTTAAAGCCACAGCCCACCTGGCGCGGCTGGGCCGCAAGCGCATCGCCTATTTCGGCAAGTCGTCGAAGGAGCACCCCGAGTTCAAGGAGCGCTACGAAGGCTATCGCCGGGCATTGCAGGCGGCGGGGCTGGAGTATGATCCGCGCCTGCACCGCGACTGTTTCCTGGAACGCGAAGAGGGCATGAACGAGATCAGCCGCATGATCGAGGAGGGCGTGGAATTTGACGCTGTCTTTGCCTCGTGCGACCTGCTGGCCATGGGCGTGTTGCAGGGGTTGAACCGGCGGGGTTTCCGCGTGCCGCAGGACGTGTCGGTAGTGGGTTTTGACGATCTGTGGGTGTGCAGTTCGTTGTCGCCGTCTCTATCGACCATGCGCCAGGACACGGAGGCTGCCGCGCGCGTGCTGGTCGATGGCTTGAGCAATCTGATTGAGAACGAGGACGTGCGCGACATCCGCCTGCCCGCGCAACTGGTGGTGCGGGAATCGTGTGGCGGGCTGTCGCGGATGAACTGAGCATATTTCCTTCTCCCCGCTTGCGGGGAGAAGGTGGTCCGCAGGACCGGATGAGGGGCAAGCCCCACTTTCCGCGCGTGCTGTAGCCTAAGCCGCCCCTCACCCTAACCCTCTCCCCGCAAGCGGGGAGAGGGGACTAAGGTCTTACTTCTTCGGTACAAACCTTATCGCGGTGCCGCCGCCGGGGGCCATTTTAAGGGCAAGGGTGTCCTTGGCGGTGACGGTCTTGCTTTCGATGACGATGTCAAACCGTGCGGGGCCTTTCGAATCCGCTTTGCCGCCATCGCGATAGATCTGCGCGGTATAGCTCCTGGCAGGATCGAGGAAGCTCAAGGGCACATCGACATTGCGCCACTGATCGTCGCTGATGCCACCCAGATACCAGTCCTCCGAATTGCGGTCCTTGCGCGCGATAACCGCATAGTCGCCGATCTCACCGGCCACCATGGCGCTTTCGCTCCAGTCGACCGGCACGTCCTTGATGAACTGAAAGGGCTTAGGATACTTGGCATAGTTCTCCGGCAGGTCGGCCGCCATCTGGATCGGCGAATAGAGCACGACATAAAGCGCCAATTGCTTGGCCTGGGTCGAGAGGATTTCGCGCTTGTTGCCCTCGAGGCTCAGCACGCCCGGCGTAAAGTCCATCGGCCCCGACAGCATACGGGTGAAAACGAGGTTGGCCTCGTGCTCGGGCGGGTTCACCGGCGTGCCCCAGGCGTTATATTCCTGGCCCCGCGCGCCTTCGCGGGACACCCAGTTGGGATAGGTACGACGAAGCCCCGTGTCCTTTATCGGTTCGTGGCTGTTAATGGCGATCCTGTATTTCGCCGCTGTCTCAAGCACCTTCGTATAGTGCCGCGAACCTTCCTGGCTGTCGGTAAAGCCGTAGCGCGTGCCGCCGCCTTCGCTCGGAAACTGAGCCGCGCCGCCATCGGTGACATAGCCGGTCTTGACGCTGTCGACGCCATGAGCGGCGTAAAGGCTGAAGGCGTCATCCATCTGCTGCTCATAAAGCGCGATATTGCCGCCGGTCTCGTGGTGACCGATCAGGTGCACGCCCTTCTTCAGGCCGTAGGCGGCAGCTGCCTTCAGGTCGAAGTCGGGATAGGATTCGACGAAGGAAAAGTCCTTGCCTGAGCCGTACCACTGGCCGTCCCAACCCTTGTTCCAGCCTTCGACCAGCACGCCGCGAAAGCCGTTCCTGGCCGCAAAATCGATATAGGACTTGGTATTGGCGGTGGTGGCACCGTGCCTGGCGCCTTGCGCCCAGGTCGATTTCTCCAGATGCATCTCCCACCAGATGCCGACATATTTCGATGGCTTGAACCACGACACGTCGCCCAAAGCGTTGGGCTCGTTGAGGTTCAGGATCAGGTCGGAATTATAGAGCGCCGGGGCATTGTCGGTGATGACCAGAGTGCGCCACGGCGACGGGAACGGCGCTTTGCGTTCGACGCTGGGCCCGGTCGAGGAGGGCGCCAGATGCGCCTTCAACGTCTGGCCTTCGGTGCGGCGCAGCCACATCGAGGCGAAGTCGGTCAGGGCCGCTTCGTGGAAGGAAATATAGACGCCCTTATCGGTCTTCACGGTCAGCGGCGTATTGGCCTGGCCCACTTCCTTTAGAGGCGTCTGGTTATACAGGTATTCGAGATTGTTCCATTCGCCACCCAGGTTCCACCACGCGGTCGCATTATCGGCGACGGTGAACTCGGTCTGCTCATCGACGATGCGTACATTCTTTAGCTGCGCCTGTTCCGGGAACTCGTAGTGGAAGCCTACACCGTCCTCGAACAGACGGAAGACGACCGTCATGCGGCGATTGTCATAAGCCTTCTGCACGACATTGACGCGCAGTTCGTTATAGCGGTTGCGGACATAGCGGCGCTCGCCCCACGGCTGCTCCCAGGTGTCGTCATGCGCGGTGGTCCTAAGGCTTTCGAGCGCGAACTGTCCGTCCAGTTTCGGGCTGTCGGCCAGGATGAAGCCGAGCCGCGACGGCGCGATGACTGTCTGGCCCTTGCGTTCGATGCCATAGGACAGCTTGCCCTCGACATTGACGTAGATTTTCACATTCAGCGTGCTGTCTGGCGACCAGCCTTCCGCGATCACGTCATCGGCCACGGCTGGCGACACCAGGCAGATGGCCAGCAGTGCCGTGGAGGCGGCCAGAAATCGAAAATGAGATGACAGACGCATGTGGCCAAAGCCCCCTGTGCAAGCGCCGCTTTGGGCGGTCGGGTTTAGGTTGTACGCAATCTGTACAGTGTTAGCGTTGTCAGAAAAACCCTGAACTTCAGTATGTATACGTATTCAAATGACCATGCATAGTTTGCATACGTATTCACTGTTGCACGCAAAGTTTATGGCGCGTAGCTATAGTACGTGATTTGAATGTCCGCATCCGGCTTCGTGACGGGGGCTGGTGCGGGCTTTAGGTGAGGGGATGCCGTCAAACCTTCCTTCATCGCCCAAGATTCCGGTTGGTTGACGCAGCCGGGATGCCTGAATTACAAGCCCTGGCTTTGTAATTTGTTCTTCCCAACACACTTTTATTCCCCTTGCCTTCGGGTAAGGGGACTTCTTTTGTGCATCGCAAGATAATCTATGAATACGTATGCAATGATCGCGTATTACTTTGATTTCGGTTTCGTGGTGGTAGATTGAGGCAATGAAATCTAACACAGGGAAGGGCATGACGCTCGACGCATTGCCTCATGTAGCGGTCCATAGCGCCGTCGATGCCGCAGGTTTGCAGGCCATCATGGCCGCCGAACAGCCGGTGGTCATCAAGGGGCTGATCGACCACTGGCCGGCGCTGGTGCACGGACGGCAATCGGCGCCTGACCTGATCCGCTATCTTAAAGCCATGGATCGCGGCGCGCCCGCGCCCGTCATGGAGGCGCCGTTTGCCACCGGCGGCCACTACACCTATGCGCCGGGTCTTGCCGAATTCACCTTCTCGAAACGCCAGGGCGGGATCAGCGAAACGCTCGACCGTATCGCATCGGTGGTGGATCAAGCGGACGCGCCGTTTATCGCCATCCAGATGCTGCCGCTCGACAGCCACCTGCCGGACTTCGCGCGCGCCAATCCCGCGCCTTTGCTGCCGCCGCAGATCCCGCCGCGCCTGTGGATCGGCGGACCTCTCAAGACCCAGACCCACAATGATCGCGACCACAACCTGGCCTGCGTCATTGCCGGCCGCCGACGCTTTCTTCTGTTTCCGCCCGAGCAGGTATCGAACCTCTATGTCGGGCCGCTGGAAGCGCCACCGCCCTTATCCTTGGTCGATCCGGAAGCGCCCGATCTCGAACGCTTCCCCCGTTTCCGTCAGGCGCTCGACGCCGCATCGGTGGCGTGGCTGGAGCCGGGCGATTGCCTGTTCATGCCGAAATACTGGTGGCACCATGTCACCTCGTTCGATCCCTTCAACGCCATGGTCAACTACTGGTGGGGCGACACCGCCACGGGGCTTGAACGCGCCAGCGATGCGTTTCTCACCGCGCTTCTGGCCTTCAAGGAGCTGCCGCCCGGACAGCGCCGCTACTGGCAGGCGATGTTCGACGTCCACGTTTTTGGTGATGGCACAGCCGCCGAGCATATCCCACCGGGCAAGCGCGGTGTGCTGGGGCCCTTGCCGCCGTCTCTACGCGCGCGGCTGAAGCAGGAACTGAAGATGGCCTATCTTAAGGGCGGATGATGCGGTTTCAGTTGCATCCCGATATCCGCTTTCAGCTTCGTCATGTCGGAGCGGAAAACCAGCCATTGGTCGTCGTAGATAATGTGCTGGCGGAGCCGCAAACCCTGATCGATGCGGCGTGTGTCATCGCCTTCTATGTGCCGGAACATACGCGCTATCCCGGCCTCAATGCACGTCTGCCGGAGGATTATTACCGCCTGATCGTCGGGGCTTTGCGAGGTCCGATGCAGGCGGCGTTCGGGCTCTCGACCTCGGTCTTCCTCGACTACTTCGGCTATTTCGGACTGGTGACGGTGCCGCCTGAAGAGGCCGATCCGATCCAGACCATCCCGCACCATGACGGGGCTGATCCGCACCAACTGGCCATGGTCCACTATCTCAGTCGCGACGCGTTTGGCGGCACTGGCTTCTTTCGCCACAGGACGACGGGTTTCGAGAGCGTTGATCCTTTCCGCCGCGACCACTATGCCGAAATAGCACACGCCGAACTCGAAGGCGGCATGGCCGGATACGAGCAGATCGCAGAGGCCGAACCCGTCTTCAACCGGCTGATCGTCTATCGCGGCCATGTGCTGCATTCCGCCTTGCCGGGTAATGCCCCCTTGAGCCGCGATCCCGCCAATGGGCGTCTGACCGCCAACGGATTTGTGCGGCCGCGCCTTAACCCGCGTTCGTCGTGAGCCGCGCGATGCACGCCGCTTCCAGTGTGGCATGGGCAGGCGCCGCAACCGCATCGACCGCGTTGACGGCGTCGATGAAGGCGGGATCGTTCGAATAGGCGGAGGCAGTCATATCGCGGAAGGCGGCGGCGCGCTTCTGCCATTCGACCATGGGCGGAACCTTGTCGGCGGCCTGCTGCGCCTTGCCGGTCTTCAGCATGTCCAGAAGCGTGTAATGGGTCTCTACTGCGCAGGCGTCGGCCTCTTCGCGCGTCCCGGTGGCCGGAAGCTGACCGGCGTTCAGAGCATTCAGGTCGATATCGACCGGCGCGGCGCTGGCCAGTGTGACAAGCAGGGCGGTGGTTGCGAGCATGATTTCCCCCGAAAGTATGCACTGCGTACCACGATTTGGGACGCTGCGTAAATGTGCAGTATGGCGGTGACGACATACCCGAGATTATGTCAGACATTTAATGTGCATTTGGCGCGGAACGCCTTATTTGTGCCGTGCCGGATTGATCGAACGGGTTGAGGCCGGACAGGGGGATGAAAATGGCGCAAATACTTTCAAAATATAGGATTCTTGCAGCGGTGGCTGCGGTAACGGCTGTGACGGTTCCGATCGCCGCGATGGCGCAGGACACGGCGGACAAGCCGAAGGACGCGCCGAAGGCGGCGGCAAAGGACAAGCCGGCGGACGCCGCCAGCGACCCGGTTACCATCACCTCCAAGAAATCCGATACCGCCGGCAAGGAGGTCTATGACGTCACGAAAAATGCCGACGCCATGACCGGCACCGCCACCGATGCCCTCAATAAGGTGCCGGGCGTCAATGTCGACAATGACGGCAATGTCAGCGTGCGCGGACAGGCGGCGCGGGTCATGCTCAATGGCCGCCCGTCGCTGATGTTTTCCGGTGACAATCGTGGTGTGGCTCTGCGTTCGATGCCGTCAGCCTATATCTCCTCGGTTGAGGTCATCTCAAATCCCGGCTCGCAATATTCGTCGGATAGCTCCGGTCCCATCGTCAACATCGTCACCAAGCGCAACATGCCGCCGGGCATGTTCGGCAATGTGACGGCTCAGGCGGCATCGACCGGCGGGGGCATGGCCTTCGCATTCGCCAGCTTCAACAAGGACAAGCTGACCATTACCGGTTCGGCCTCCTATATCGACAACCACTATGACGTGACCTACCGCGGCACGACGCAGGCCTTCGATACGGCGGGCAATCCGTCGCGTTCATCTCTCTTCACAGGCCGCTCGGATTCCACCTATTCCGGCCCTTCGCTGATGGCGCAGGCCCAGTATGACCTCGATGATAACGACGTGCTGACCGGTTCGTTCAATGTCCGTCAGGGCCGGTCGAAGAGCGATTCGCTCAGCGAAGCCTCACAACTGGGCGCGGGCGGCGGCACCACCGATCTTTTCACGGCAAAAGGCAACGGCATCTACGACAACGGTCAGGCAACGATGAGTGTCGGCTATACGCATTACGGCGAAAAGCCGGACCAGTCTTTCAAGATGGATCTGAATGTATCGTCGAACACCTCGGAAAATATTTCGCGCAACGCCTCCGCCTATACGCTGTCTTCGGTGCCTGCCAATACCGGTACCCGCTACGATCGGCGGGAAGGGGATACCGAGACGCAGTCCGCTATCCTGCAGGCCGACTACAACACCACCTTTGGTCGCGTTCAAGTCTCGACCGGGGCGCAACTGTCCTTCGAAGACAACCGTGCCATCAACTTCTCCTATGGGCCTGGGGCTTCGCCGGACGCGCTCAGCCTGCAAAACCTGCTAAGCAGCGACTTCCGCTACGACCAGACGGTCAGCGCTGTTTATGGCACGGTGCAGAAGGAGTTCGGTCCAAAATGGACGGTCCTGGCCGGACTGCGTGCCGAAGCGCTCGAAATGGAAACCAGCGAGGCCTACAATGGCAGTACGGCGCATATTGATTACGTCCGGCTGAACCCCAGCCTGTTCGCCACCTACGCGCTGTCGAAGGAAAAGAAGCTGCGCTTCAGCTATACGCACAAGCAGCAGCGTCCGGCGGCCACCGACCTCAATCCCGGCCTGATCTACCGGTCGCTGAATTCGGTCACGGTCGGCAACGAGGACCTGAAGCCGCAGGAAAGCGACAATATCGAAGTGTCCTACGAGGTCACGGGCAAGACCGGCAACTATGCGGTGCGCGGCTTCTATCGCTATGACGACGATACCATCGTGTCGTCCAGCCGTATCATTCCCGACCCGCTCAACCTCGGCAATCTGGTGACGGAGACGTCGAGGGTCAACTTCGGCCATCAGACAAAC
>CAMLLA010000143.1 GCA_946480525.1 uncultured Asticcacaulis sp.
ATCTTCGCCTTTTCGGGCCTGTCCAAGTTCGACGGCAAGTCGACACGCCACCTGACGGCCCAGGAAATCGACCAGATCGCCGGCCGCGCCGGCCGTTTCACAAGTGCCGGGACTTTCGGCGTCACTGGAGAATGCCACGACATGGACGAAGACCTGGTTCACGCCGTCGAACAGCATCAATTCATGCCGATCGAAGCGGCGGAATGGCGCAATTCGGCGCTCGATTTTACGTCGCTCGAAGCCCTGCTTAAGAGCCTCACCCTCCCGTCGCCGCAGCCCGGCCTGGTCCTGGCCAAGGAAGCGCTCGATGAAAAGGCGCTGCGCTACCTGTCGCAGGATGAGGACGTCGCCGCCAAGATCAAGAACCCGGTCACCCTGCGCATCCTGTGGGAAGCCTGCCAGCTTCCGGATTTCCGGAAGGTGGGAACCGAAGAGTATTTCAAGCTGGTCAGCCACCTGTTCTGGTCGCGCATCGGTCCGGACGGAGCCGTGCCGGAGGATTGGATCGAGGCCGAGGTGCGTGACCTCGACAAGATGGAAGGCGATATCGACACCCTGTCGTCGCGCCTGGCTGGCGTACGAACACTCAGCTACATCGCCAACCGCGGCGGCTGGTTGAAGCGCACCGAGCATTGGCGCGAAGTGACACGTGCCCTCGAGGAGCGTCTGTCGGACCGCCTGCACGAAGCCCTGATGCAACGCTTCATCGATACCCGCACCAGCGCCTTGCTCAAGGCACTCAATGCCGACGAGGAACTGCGCCCCGAGGTTACGCCGGAAGGCAAGGTCATCATCGAAGGCCACGAGGTCGGGGATCTGAAAGGGCTGACCTTCAGCCTGTCGTCGACCCAAAGCGTCATCGAGGACAAGACCCTGCGCCAGGCGGCGTTCCGCGCCGTCAATCCGCTGCTGCTTGACCGCCTGCGCGACCTGGGCAATACGGCATCCAAGGCCCTGCGCATCCAGGACGGACGCATCCTGTGGAACAAGGAGCCGGTCGCCAAGATCGAGCCTTCCGATCCGTTCGCACCGCGCATCAAACTGCTGGACAGCGCCGATCATCCGGCACTTCGGGCGCGTGCCGAAAAGCGGCTCACCGACTTTGTTCGCCAGACCAGCCTGCACACGCTGAAGTCACTGGCCAAGGTCAAGGCAGCCTCGGAAAACGAAGCGACGGCGGCCCCGGTCCGTGCCATTGCCTTCCAGCTTTATGAAAACGGCGGCGTCACGCGGCGCGACGAAACCGTCAAGATCAACCCCGAAGATCGTGCGGCGCTGAAGGCGCTGGGCGTCGCCGGGCATCGCTACCTGTGGTTCCTGCCCGATCTGCAAAGCGGCGGCGCGCGTCACTACCTGCGCGGCTTTGGCAAGGGTGAAGGCCAGAAGGCGCTGAGCCTGCAGGGCCAGGTCGCGATCGGCGATCATGCGCCCGTCAGCGTCAAGACGCTGTCGCAACTCGACAAGATCATGGGCAGCGGCCTGTTCCACAAGGGCGCGCTCTATATCCGGCCGGACGATTTCGCGTCGCTGGGCATGGACGAAAAGGCGCGCGACCAGCTGCTTCAGGCGCTCGGCTACGTGAAGGTCCAGTCGCAGAGCTTCCCCGTCGTGGTCAAGCCGGTAAAGACCGAAACGACGGCGGCGGAGCCCGTCGCCCTGCCGGTTGCCGACGTGGTGGAAGAGGTTCAGGCCGACGCAGGAACCGTAGAGCCGGTTGTTGAAACTCCCGAAGTCGTCGAAGCCGAGGCGGTCGTTGAATCGCCAATTGACACTTTTGAGGCTGAAGCACCGGCCGAGGGCGCCGAAGACGTAGCGGTTCACGCGGAGGCCGCTCCTGTCGAGGCCACTGAACCCGCAGAACAGGTAATGGAAGAACGTCTGGGCTGGCGGCAGAAATCGCTCGAGCCGCGCGCTCCCCGGCCAAGGCGCGGCAAGCCGCAGCACAAGGGGAAACCGCACGCGGACGCCCCCGGCGAAGACGGCAAGCCCGTCCGCTCCGGCAAGCCGCGCCACGGCAAGGGTGACCGCAAGCCGGGCGGCAAGGACCGCTCACAGGAGCGAAACAAAGACGGCGGTCCGCGCGGTCCGCGTCCGGACCAGAAGCCGCGCGAGCCCTACGTCAACCCCTACTCGCCCTTCGCGATCCTGCGGGAAAAGCTCGGCCAAGGCTAAGCAAGGCCCACAGGCAGAGCAGCGCCCACGCGAAGATATCGCCGATCCGGTTGTAGATGGTGCGGCCTGTTCCCGTTGGCAGGTCCCCGACAAGCTTGCGCGGCCCGTCGGCGGAGGGATGATCGGCAATGATCCGGCCCTTGGAGTCGCTGAGGGTCATGAGTCCTTCGGAGGCCGACCGGGCCAGGGCAAAGCCGTTCTCGACGCCGCGCACCACGGCCATGCGGCTGTGCAGCCGTGCGTCGCCACCAAAGTCCCAGGCGGGCGCCAGCAAAAGCTTCACGCCGCCATAGCCGCGGATCATTGCGGCGAAGTCCATATCCTTGCAGATGGCGACTCCGGTCGTGCCAAGGATCATCGGTCCCGGTCCCGGGGCAAACTCCCGCTCCAGTCCGGGCACCATGCGGCGTTTCAGGTAGGTCTGGACCGGTTTGCCGGGCGTGTAGAGACGCGCACTGTTGACCTGGCGGCCGTCGATGAATTCGTCATAGCCAACCAGGACGGCGACGCCGGTTTCGTCTGCCACCGACTGGAATATCGGCGCAACCGAGGTAGCCCCCTTGCGCTCGACAAACATCTTTTCCGGCAGGACGGCGTAGGCGGGACGGTCGGCGGCGACCTGCCGGATGTCATCCGCGAACCGACGCGCGATGGCTGGCGCATCATCGCTCCTGAACCGCCAGCCAACGTGATGATCGTTGCTCAAAAGCGCAATCCGCACATCCCGTCCCTGAGGCTCTGCCAATGAGACGAAGCCAAAGACAAGCGCCGCGACCACTGGAATGCCCCAGGCAAGCCAACCCCTGACCTGACGCGGATGCAGGATGACGGCCGCAATACCGGCCGGGATAACGGCAGCCAGGAAGCTTAGAGCCGGCACACCGCCAATCGACGCGACCTGCAACAGCGGCAGAACGTCGACCAGCGCGTAACCGAGCGCACCGAAACTACCGTTGGGAGAGATGAGCGACACCAGATATTCGCTGCCGGCGGTCATGGCGGCATAACCGAGCACGAACTGCCACGGCGCCGCGCGCAAGGTCCACGCGAACAGGACGCTCAGCGCAAACAGCACGGCCTGGAACGCCGCAATGCCGTAGATCAGTGGCAGGACCTTGCCATAGAACAGCATGGGGCCGGCCTCGCCCATCAATCCCGCCACGAAGGCCAGGCCGAACAGGCTCGAACCGTGCCGCGTCGTCAGGGCATGCAGCAGCAATGGCACCGGGGCGACGAGCACAAGCGCCCCCCAGTGCCCCGTATCGCGCGACACGGCGAGCAAGAGGCCCGTCACCAGCGCCGCCACAAAGCCCCATCTGCGTTGTCCCATCTTATCGATCATATCCCTGCCCCATAGATGCGCTCCGCCGATCTCAGGCAAAGCTCGGTAAATTCCCGGCGCGCCATGTTGAAGCGGCCTGAACGATGCAGTCCAACCAATCCTTGCAACACGCCCCACACGGCCATGGCCATTTCGAGAGGATCGCCCGACCGCACAGTCCCCTCCGCCTGGCCAAGCATCAGGTGTTCGACCATGAGACTGACAGCGGGAGATTTGCCGGCGCGGAAGTCTTCGGGATAGATCCGCTCCACTTCGGTCCGGAGCACAAAGGCGGCGTCGAACAATGCCGGCTCGTCCATGGCGAAATCGACAAAGGCGCGTGCGGCGATGCCGAGCCAAAGACGCGCATCCCCGCCAGGAATAGCCTCAATGCGCCGGCGCCAGACCGCGAAGGCGTGCTCACCCAGGGCCCTCAGCAGGTCGGCCTTGTCGGCATAATGGCGATAGACCGCCATGGGCGTCACACCGGCCTTTACGCCGATGCTGCGCAGGCTCAGCCCTTCGAGGCCTCGTAGCTCCAGCTCTTTAAGGGCACAGTCCAGTATCCGTTCCGATGTGTTCATGTATACAGTGTATACATGACAGCGCGAAAATGACAAGAGACGCCGGTTACGTCCTGGCTTAGCGGTCGTTGGCGCTGCGGCGGACAGTGCCGCTCAGGGCGGCCTTCAATTGCTCCGACAGGATGCGCGCGGTCCTGCGCGGCTCGTGGTACATGTCGACGGCACAGATCCAGCCGCTGTCGTCACGCAGGCCGACGGTCGTCGCCTCCATGCCTTCGCCGTCGGACAGGATGACGCTTGAAACGATGTACTCGCGCTTGGGGCCGCCCTTGCGATAAGACACGGCTTCGGTGCGATAGAGCCGGCTAAGCGTGTCCAGGACCCGGGCGATATTGTCGCGCCCCATAACGGGATCTTCGAGCAGGTTCGTCTTCAGAACCGCCTCGTCCATCATTTCGGGCACAAGGGTCGTTCCATTTTTCTCTGAAACCGGCATGTCGCGCTCCGTGCCTCACCCAGAGGTAGAGTACAACCCAGACAAAATCAGGATTCGATGTGTTTTGTCAGTATCTACAGACCAAGGACCGCCAGCATCAGGAAGGCGCAGAACAGGACGAAGTGCGTCGTCCCCTCGATGGCATTGGTCTGGCCGTCGTTCAGATTGATCGCGGCGATCAACAGTGTCAGCGCCGTCATGATGCTCTGAGCTGGGGTCATCGCCATGATGATGGGCTGGCCCTGCATCAGGGCCAGGAATTCGATCACCGGCACGGTCAGGACGACGGTCGATAGCGACGCACCGAGCGCGATGTTGATGACCGGCTGCATGCGGTTGGCCAGGGCGGCGCGCAGGGCGGTCAGGATTTCCGGACTGGCCGAGATGGTTGCCACCACCAAAGCCGAGAAGATCGGGGGTACGCCCGTGCCTTCTAGCCCGACATCTAGTGTTTTCGACATGGCTTCGGCCAGGATGCCGATCAGGACGATGCCGACGATCAGGGTGACGACCGAATGCCACGCCCGGCCAGCCGGCTCCACTGCGTGCGCCACGCGGCTCTCCTCGCCCTTTGATTCGTACTTATAGCTGAAGAAGTAGCTGTGCTTCGTTGTTTGCAGCCTGAGAAACATGCCGTAGAGAAAAATCATGATGACGATGGAAAAGACCGAATAGGCCTGCCAGTTTGCGCCCGGGACAAATTCCGGCACCAGCATGGAAACGCCCATGCCCGTCATGATCATGGCAATGTATGTGCGGCCGGAAGCATTGTTATACGGCTGCTCGCCGTGCTTCAGCCCGCCGAGGATGGCGGCCACCCCGATGATGCCGTTAATGTCCAGCATCACCGCCGAGTAGATGGTGTCGCGCGCCAGGGTTGGATTGTGTGAATCCCTCAGCATGATGGCCAGGATGACCACCTCGACCAGGACGGCCGACAGGGTCAGGATCATGGTGCCGTAGGGCTCTCCGACCTTTTCGGCCAGGATTTCGGCATGATGCGCCACCCGCAGCGACGCCAGGATGATCACACTGATCAACACCAGCGCAGCAATCAGCGACGGCCCCTGTCCGGCGTGGGTAATGGCGTGTTCCATCGGCAGCGCGACCACCGCGACGAAGGCTGCGATGATCAGGAACAATTCTTTGCGGATCAGGGCAAGCATGAAGGACTCCCAGACAGTGCGTCTGGGAGTCCTTTATTCATGCGCAAAAAAGCAATGACTTATTGTTTATGAGCGGCCGCAAGCACCAGGAACATATAGTTGGTCTCGCCGCCGCCCATGACGTATTCGCCCTGCTGCCAGAAATAGGGCCAGACCTTGAGCTCGGGCAGGTCTGGGCGGATCAATGCCGTGCCTGAGATCACGCCGCCCGGGATGTAGCTCCAATCGGCGCGGTTGGTGCCATAAGCAGTGGTGGCCGAGTTGGCGCCGACGCCTGAAGCGAACGACCAGGTATTGCTGCCCGGGTGGACGCCCAGCACGAAGTTGAGCGCCTCGTGCTGCAGCGTGACCGGTGTGGCTTCGGGCCAGGCCTTGCGGAAGAAGTACTGGTCGACGCCGAACTCCTGGATCTGCCAGCCCGCGCCCCAGATATTGGGCTTGTAAGGAACGCCATAGGGCGTCTCCAGGGCTTCCTTCGCCAGCTTGTCCTGATGCGCCTTGACGGCAGCGGCGACGTCGCGGCGGAAGACCTTGTCCTTGATCAGCGGCATGCTTGATGCCAGTGCCGGCCCCGTCCGGTCGATATTGGCGACGATGTCGGCCTTCATGGCGACCAGCTTCCTGATCAGGGCCGGATCGCGCGTCGTCTGCGCCAGCTCCGACAAGGCGAAGACCCTGGCCTTGACGTTCTTGGCGCGTCCCTCCGCCTTTGTGTACAGGTCCTGGGCGGCCTTGAGCGCATCGGCCGACAGTTGCGGGTTGTAGGTCTTCATGACGCGCGATGCGGCCGCCAGGCCCGCGGCCGTATCGAGTTCGCGGTCGGGATTGTCCTCGGTAAAGACCCAGCGGTCGTCGGTCAGCGACGAATGGGTGCCGGTCTTTTCGCCGGCCTTCAGCGCCCCATCGTGCATCAGGTTGTCGGTCTGGGTCGTGACGTCGCCCAGCAGGGTATATTGCTCGAGATAGGGCTCGATGATGCCGCGATAGGTGCGGCCCATGGCGTTGTAGCCGCCGACGACGCTCAGGAGGCCGTGCTCGATCTGCTGCAGGGCGTCGTTCTTGCCATCGGGCGTATGGATTTCGGTGACCCGGTTCGCCTGGTCGATCGTGGTGGCGTCGTAATCAAGCCCGAACTCCTCGACCATCTTGGCCAGCAGCCAGACCGTGCCCATCTGTGATTCGACGCGCAGGTCGTAGTCGCCAGCGTCGTGCCAGCCGCCACGATCCATTCCCGGAACATGGTCGCCCGGTTGGTATTTGGTCAGGGTCGATCCGCCCTGCAGGTAACCGTCGAAGTGATTGAGATTGACCGGCGCCATGCGGACGTCGTCCAGGTGATCGATGCCGTGCCATGTCCGGTACTTCTCCTTGACCAGCATGTGGCACATCTGCGCCGGCAGGAAGTACTCCAGCGTCGGCTGCCAGACGTGGCGATCGAAGACGTCTTCAGCGATCTTGAAGGCGTGTGTCTCCTGACCACGATAGGAAACGACATACATGCCGGGGTCCTTCACCCTGCTCAGGTCGGCACGGAAGTAGTTGTAGCGCAGGAAGCTGCCCCAGTGTCTGGTGTCGAAATCGGCGACCTTCTGCTTGCCGGTTTCGGTCAGCTTATAAAGCGTCACGGGCGGGGCGGCATTGTCGCGCGGATCCTGTTCTATGACGACGATCTTTTCCTGGCCCGGGCGATAGCCGACCTGCGAGACCTGGATCACCGGCTTGTAGCGCCAGTCGGGATCGGTGTTCGGTGTGACGACCCAGGTAATGGCGTCCTTCGTCGCGCCCGGCTTCGTCGTTTCGCGAACAATGAACCAGCCGTTGTTGAAATTGCCGCGACCGTCCAGCAGGCTCAACTCACCCGTCCGG
This sequence comes from uncultured Asticcacaulis sp., assembly GCA_946480525.1. Next base: position 7,546 of record CAMLLA010000143.1, read on the forward strand.
CTTTCGAAACGGATGCGTTGCAAGTCGTTGTCGGGCGCAACGACCAGCGTCTTGCCACGCGCCATTGCCGCCGTCACCAGCTGGCCGCCGTCTTGTTCCATCGGCCCGTTGGCCTGGCGGGTGAAGATGCCGCTCTGACCTTGCCCCTTGGCGTCCGACATCAGCCACGCCTTGCCGAACAGCTCGCCGGGGAAGAGCTCGAAATTGAAGCCGACCTTGCCTTCCCATTCCCTGGGCAATGGCTTGTCGAGGTCGACGCTGATCTGGAAGGCATTGCCTTCCATCGGCGTTACGCGGACCTTGTAGCTGAAGTCGAGGTCGGGATAGTCGATCGGATTGAACCCCTTGCGGTTCTTTGAGTCGTCCGGATATTTCAGGGTCTGCGATACCGTTCCCGTGGCGTTATCGACACTCAAGGTCCCCTCGCCTGCCGGCATGGGCGACCACTGGCCGGGCGATGGCTCCAGACGGATGTCGCCATTCGCGGCGATGCGCGTTCCGTGCTGGATGATGGTCACACCCGTCTGGTGACCGTCGGGATAGATGTCGGCAAACACGGTGACATTCAGGCCCGGTGCTTCGAAATAGCCCTTTTCGTTGAGCTTCAGATTAGGGGCGGAAAGCGCCGTTCCGGTGCAAAGCGCCATGAGGGCGCAGGTGGTCAGCAAGCTCTTGAAAGGCCTGGTCATCGTGTTTCTCCCATGCGGCGGCATGTGTTCAGCCACTCTTGTAATCGGTTTCAACCGCTCGCCACCTTAACCTCATGACAGCGCTATCACAATACCTCAAGTCAGCAGACCTTTGACATTCTCCGTCTCACCCCCAATATCCCCTGTCATGACCGATATCGCATCTTCCGTCCGCCTCGACGTCTGGCTGTGGCGCGCCCGCTTTTTCAAGACGCGCGCCCTGTCTGCGAAGATGTGCGAGTCGGGCCATGTCCGGCTGGAGCGCTTCGGAACCGTGTCGCGTGTTGAAAAAGCCTCCCAGTCCGTCAAGGCGGGTGATCGGCTGATCTTTGCGCTCGGCGCCCGGCTGACCGACATAACCATCCTTGATGCCGGCGAGCGGCGCGGCCCCGCAACTGAGGCGCAAACCCTTTATAAAATCAACGAATCCCCGCCCTAGCCTGGTCTCAATGTCCAGCCAAAAACCGCTGCACACTTTTTGGCACATTGCTCTAAACCCAAGCGTTAGAACAAATGGCGTGTCAGGCGCTTGACGCCGCGCCTCGTTTGCCGCATGACGCCAGCGAATTTCCAGAAGGCATGCTCTAAAGGCTTGTAAGCGTTATGACCTACATCGTCACCGACCCCTGCGTGAAATGCAAGTTCATGGACTGCGTGGAAGTGTGTCCGGTCGACTGCTTCTATGAAGGCGAGAACTTCCTGGTCATCAATCCGGACGAATGCATCGACTGCGGCGTCTGTGAGCCCGAGTGTCCTGTCGACGCCATCAAGCCCGACACCGAGGACGAAGGCACCAAGTGGCTGGAGATCAACACCAAGTACGCCGCTGTGTGGCCGAACATCTCGGAAAAAGGCACGCCACCGGCCGATCGCGAAGACTACGAGCGCGAGACCGGGAAGTTCGAAAAGTACTTCTCCGAAAAGCCCGGCGACGGTAAGTAATCGCGCACCGTGCGTTGAAATGCCGCAGCTCCTGTGGGTGATCATCGCCATATGGTTTACGCTGGTAAACCTTATGGCGACCATCCTGTGGTCGCATGACAAGAGCCGCGCCGTACGTGGCGCCCGCCGCATTCCGGAAAAGACCTTGTTTCTTCTGGCGATGCTGGGCGGGTGGCCCGCTTCCCTGCTTATGGCTCAACTGGTTCGTCACAAGCGACGCAAGGACGCGTTTATGGTGCGAATGTACGGTATCGCTACGCTGCATTGCCTGGGGATTAT
>CAMLLA010000144.1 GCA_946480525.1 uncultured Asticcacaulis sp.
CGGTGCTTCAGGTCGTGCGTGCCGAAACCCTGGAAGAGGCCATCGCACTGCCCTCGAACCACGCCTACGGCAACGGCGTCGCCATCTTCACCCGCAACGGTCTGGCGGCACGCGAATTCGCCACCAGGGTCAATGTCGGCATGGTCGGCATCAACGTGCCGATTCCGGTGCCGGTGGCCTATCACAGTTTTGGCGGCTGGAAGCGCTCGGCCTTCGGCGACATGAACCAGTACGGCGAAGACGGCGTGCGTTTCTATACCAAGGTCAAGACGGTCACCCAGCGCTGGCCCGATGGCGACCTGGGCGACCAGGCGTTTGTTATTCCGACGATGCGCTGAGGACGATGAACAGATTCTCTTCTCCCCACCTGAGGGGAGAAGGTGGCTCACCTTGGTGAGCCGGATGAGGGGTTGGTTCCGCGCGGACAAACCACTCACCCTAGCCCTCTCCCCTTGAAAGGGGCGAGGGGACTTATCGAGGGTGGACCATGATCTTAACCGAAGACCAGCTACTCATCCAGGACACGGCGAAGCGTTTCGCCTACGACCGCCTGCGCCCGAACGCCGGCGATTGGGACGAACGCAAGCACTTCCCGGTCGACGTCATGCGCGAAGCGGCGGCGCTTGGATTCGCATCCATCTACACCCGCGAAGACCGTGGCGGTTCCGGCCTGTCTCGCCTCGACGCCGTTCTGATCTTCGAGCAGCTGTCGCGCGGTTGTATCGCCACGGCGGCCTTTCTGTCGATCCACAATATGTGCACCTGGATGATCGACAGCTTCGGCTCAGAAGCCCAGCGCGGGCACTGGCTGCCGAAACTGGTCGGCATGGACGCCATTGCCAGCTACTGCCTGACCGAACCCGGCAGCGGATCGGATGCCGCCGCCTTAGCCACGCGCGCCGTCCGTGACGGCGAGGGCTATCTGCTCAATGGCTCAAAGCAGTTCATTTCCGGCGCAGGCGTGTCGGACCTCTATATCGTTATGGCGCGCACGGGCGGAGACGGCCCCAAGGGCGTTTCGGCCTTCGTTGTCCCGAAGGATACACCGGGCCTGAGCTTCGGCGCCAATGAGAAGAAGATGGGCTGGAACGCCCAGCCGACGCGTCAGGTTCTTTTCGACAATCTCCGCATCCCGGCAGGAAACCGGCTGGGCGAAGAAGGGCAGGGCTTTACCTTCGCCATGAAGGGGCTCGACGGCGGTCGGCTGAATATTGCCGCGTGCAGCTTGGGTGGCGCTCAGGACGCCCTCGATCGCGCGCGCGACTATGCCGGACAACGCAAGCAGTTTGGCAGGACGCTCGACACCTTCCAGGCAACACAGTTCAGGCTGGCCGATATGGAAACCGAACTTCAGGCGGCGCGCTCGCTGCTTTACGACGCCGCGCAAAGGCTGGACGCAAAAGCGCCCGATGCCACCAAGTGGTGCGCCATGGCCAAGCGCTTCGTCACTGATACGGGCTCAAAGGTCGCCAATGATGCGCTGCAAATCTACGGCGGTTATGGTTACCTGCATGACTATGGCGTCGAGCGCATCGTCCGCGATCTGCGCGTGCATCAAATCCTCGAAGGCACCAACGAAATCATGCGCGTTATTATCGCCCGGCATATGGAAACGACATGAGCGAAGTCATCACGCGCATAGAAAACGGCATTGGCCGGATCACGCTCAATCGGCCTAAGGCCCTGCACGCCCTGACAACGGAGATGTGTGCGACCATGGCCGGGGCGCTCACGAAGTGGGAAGACGACGATGCGGTCCGCGCCGTCCTGGTTGACCATGCCGAAGGTACGCGCGGTTTCTGCGCGGGCGGGGATATCCGCAAGGTCGCCGAAAGCGGCCGCAAGGACGGCATCGAGGCGGCCGAGTTCTTCCGCGTCGAATACACGCTGAACAATCAGATCAAGCACTACCCCAAGCCCTATATCGCCATCATGGACGGAGTCACCATGGGCGGAGGCGTCGGCATTTCCGTCCATGGCTCGCATCGCATCGTCACCGAGCGCACCATCTTCGCCATGCCGGAAACGGGGATCGGCCTGTTTCCCGATGTCGGTGGTGGCTGGTTCTTGCCACGCCTGGAAGGCGAGCTTGGCACTTGGCTTGCCCTGACCGGTGCGCAGTTGCGGGGCGGTGACGTTGTGGCGACAGGAATTGGCACCCACTTCGTACAGTCGGAGTGTATCGAAGCGCTGAAGCAGGCTCTGCTGACCCGGCAAAGCGTCGATGCCGCGCTGTCGGGGCTTACAGAGACCGTGCCGCAGTCGTCCTATGCGCCACATATAGCGGCCATCAACCGCTGCTTCGCGCACGATACGATGACACAGATATCCATCGCATTGAACCAGGATGGCAGCGAATGGGCGCTGAAGCAGGCGGAAATCCTGACCAAGCGTTCCCCACAGTCTCTGGCGGTAGCACTCAAACAGTTGCGCGAAGGCCGCCGCATGACGTCGTTCGAAGATGTTATGAAGATGGAATATCGGCTGGCGTGCCGCATCACCAGCACACGCGATTTCTCCGAAGGCGTACGGGCCGTTATCGAAGACAAGGACAATGCGCCTGACTGGCTGGCCGAGGTGGACCTGGGCTCATTGGTTGAACATATGTTCGACTCCTTGGGCAGTATGGATTTGCAGCTGCCGTAGAACGGAGGTGCCTATGGAAATCGCGTTTATTGGCCTAGGCAATATGGGCTCGGGCATGGCCGTTAATCTCGTCAAAGTCGGCCATGGCATACGGGCGTTTGACCTGAGCGTGGAGGCCGTATCTCATGCTGTCGCCAATGGCGCCGTGGCAGCGGCAACAATCAACGAAGCGTGCCGAAACGTCGATGCCGTGGTGACCATGTTGCCGGCTGCCCAGCACGTCCTGTCGGTCCATGATGAGGTCCGCAACACCGCGCCATCTTCGGCGCTGCTGATCGATTGCTCGACAATAGATGTCGCCAGTGCCCGAACTGCCCACGACAAGGCGTGTGCCACCGGTTTCGACATGGTCGATGCGCCGGTTTCCGGTGGTGTTGCGGCCGCCAATGCCGGTACGCTGACTTTTATGGTTGGCGGCGACAAGCCAGCGTTCGACCGCGCCCATCCTATCCTCAGCGCCATGGGCAAGGCCGTGATTCACGCCGGTGGTCCGGGCGCGGGCCAGGCCGCCAAGATCTGCAACAACATGCTTTTGGCGATTACAATGATCGGAACCTGCGAGGCCTTTGCGCTTGCGGAAAAGCTGGGCCTCGATGACCAGGTCTTCTTCGATATCGCATCGAAAGCCTCGGGCCAGAACTGGTCGCTGACCAGCTACTGTCCTGTGCCGGGTCCCGTGCCGGCGTCGCCAGCCAACAATGGCTATAAGCCCGGCTTCATGGCGGGACTGATGCTCAAGGATCTGACCCTGGCCATGCAGGCCGCGCGAATGTCCGAAGCCGACACGCCGCTCGGCGCGCAAGCCTACGCCCTTTATGAGGCCTTGTGTGCCGATGGTCATGCGCATCAGGACTTTTCGATTATGATGGAGCGTATCCGCGGTACCTGACACTCGCCAGCCGGGCGTATCGCTGCTAGAATACACTCAGGCAATCGGGGAAACCACCATGCTACACGCGGGCCGGATCATAAGCGTTATCGCGGCCGTCATGGCGGCCGCCTCAGCGCACGCCGTGGAGCGCGAGAGCCGGTTGCAGGACGTGCCGATGGCCGTCGCCGTTTTTGACAAGGTCAACCTGGAACGCGTGAACGCCGGCTGTGGCGACCTGAAAACCAACGAACGGCTTATAGACGCGGCGCGCAAGCACAGCGAAGACATGGCGCTGGCCGACTTTATCGGTCACGTCGGCAGCGACGGATCGACCGTCGGCAAACGCGCCAATGCCAATGGGTATTACTTCATCCTGATCGGTGAAAATATCAGCGATGGCGACGCTTCGGCGGAAGAGATCGTCGACGCCTGGATGGCCAGCATGCGCCACCGCGAGAACATACTGAACTGCCGCTACGAAGAGACGGGCATCTGGGTGACGCCCGGGCGTAACGGCAGGGGGCTGTACTGGACCCAGGTTTTCGCGGTTCCCTACCGGCGCTGATCACTTGCCGCCGCAGCAGGCCGTTTTTGCCTTCGTATCCTCATACTTGTCATGATGCCGGACCCAGTCGCTCAGGTCGCCATTTGGCCCCGTCTCGTTGCGGCCAAGCGGCGTGAGATCGAGCAGGCCGAGGGCGCCAGAAACTTCGGTGCCGCGCGCATAGCACGAATAGGTGTGATAGACCGCGCCATCGGCGCCCTTCACGAAGACTGAGATGCCTGGCAGTTCGTCGCAGGCGTAGGCGTCCTCGTGGAAATTGTAGATGACGCGGCCCGCTGCCTTTTGCGCTTCTGTGAAGGAAACCTGATAGTCATAGTTGAAGTCACTGCCGTGTGATGACACCCAGTCGAACGCCCAGCCCATGCGCGCCTTGAACGCTTCGATCTTGTCGAGTGGCGCGCGGGCCACGACCGTGAACTTGACATCGTGGTTCTGCAGATGAACCCAGATGCCGTGCATGTGGTCTGCGCCGAATGAGCAGCCGACGCAGCCCTCGTCCCATGCGGGATCGAACATGAAGTGCTGGATGATAAGCTGGTTACGGCCTTCGAACAGGTCACTGAGCGTACGCGGACCGTCCGGTGTATTGAAGACATAGAGCTTGTCCACCCTGACCCAGGGCAGGGTGCGCCGTTCCTCCGCCAGGGCGTCCATCTGGCGCAACAGGTCCTTCTCTTTTTCCAGCAGGGCGCGGCGGCCGTCAGCCAGTCTTCGCGTGACGCAATCTTCGGAAAAGCGAGCTGAGCGGCGGGATCCATGACTTTCCTCTGTTATTACGGACGTAAACTGTTCAGATAAACAACAACTTGCCTGACGCCTGCACGCAGGATGGCGGGGTCCTGGGCCGTCTTGGCGAGTGAAATGAAACCCTCATAGGCGGCCACCATGAACATGGCGGCTTCGCGCGCGTCGATATCGCGGCGGACCTTGTCATTTGCCTGGCCCAGCCGCAGGGCATCGGCGACGCCGCCGATCCATTCGCTGAACAGCCGGTTGAGTTTTCCCCGGAAAACGTCGTCGATGGGGGACATTTCCTGCGCGAGATTATTGAGCGGGCAGCCGCCGGCGACGGCTTCATCGCTGAACGATGTCCCTTCGACAATACTGATCAGCGCGTCGATCGGATCGTCGATGTCGTCCAGTGGCGCCAACCACTTGTCGCTGGTTATTTTTGCGATGAACTGGTCGATGACAGCGTGGCCAAGAGCCTCCTTACTGTCGAAGTGGTGATAGAGCGCGCCCTTGGTCACGCCGGCGCGGCCCAGGATGCTGTTCAGGTCGCTGCCCTGATAACCCGTTGTATAGATTTCCGAAAATGCGGCGGCCAACAGGCGTTCGCGCGTTCGGGCAGGGTTTTTTCGTGACAGGGAAATATTCATACCAAATGGTATGTATCAACGATATGTGAAAGTCAAGCGCTTGCAATCGAGCAAAACATGCTGCCATAATTTGTCACTATGGTCCGCCAATATGGGATCACAGTAAGCGTTTCAGTAAGCGTCCCCCTCCAAACCCGGCCGCAGTCCCTTCGATCGCGCCGTCGCTTATGAGACACCCATGTCCCGCGCCACCCGCCTGCTTGACCTGCTGCAATTGCTTCGCCGCCACCGGTATCCGGTGGCAGGCGCAGACCTTGCCCAGGAACTCGATATTTCGCTCAGAACCCTCTACCGCGATATCGCCGCGCTTCAGGCGCAGGGGGCGCATATCGAGGGGGAGCCGGGGGTAGGCTATGTTCTCCGTCCGGGCTATATGCTGCCGCCGCTTATGTTCAGTCAGGAGGAACTGGAAGCCCTGGTGCTGGGCACGCGCTGGGTGGTGGACCGCGCCGACACGCGCCTGGCGGAAGCCGCGCAAAACGCCTTGACCAAGATTTCGGCCGTACTGCCCAGGGACGTCAGCGAAGGACTGGAATCGACCGGCCTTCTGGTTGCCCCGTCATGGCCGCCCATGGAAAAGCCGATGGTCGACCTGGGCGACATGCGCGAAGCCATACGGCGTGAAACCTGCGTTGAAATGGCCTATCTCGACCTCAAGGGGGTGGAGACCAATCGCATTGTCTGGCCGATCGCCCTTGGTTTCTTCGATCATGTCCGTCTGCTGATCGTCTGGTGCGAACTGCGCAACAGTTTCCGCCATTTCCGCGCCGACCGCGTCCAGAGCTGGCAGCCGCTCGACAAGCGCTACCCCAAGCGGCGCGCGGCTTTGCTGAAGACGTGGAAGGCCGAGCGGGAAGCCGAAAGAGCGCATTATCAATAGTTGATTATTCCCCGCACAGGAGCATTATTCAATGATTGATTATCAGCATTTCGCCTTGATGGTTTCGCAATCTTGATGCTCCAGGCACTCATTGTCCGCTTATGCGCTATCGTCTAACGCTCTGACGTCACTGTCGGGAGAGTCGTCATGTTGTGCGTTCGTCATCACCTGCTTCTCGGCGGCGGCCTGGCGGCTCTGCTGTTGGCGGCCCCCGTCCTGGCCCAGCAGGCACCGACGCCTGATCCGATGGTACCGACGCCACCGCCTGCGGTCGACAAGCCTGTAGAGCCCATGAACGTGCCTCCCGCGCCGCCGGGTGTTAAGTCCGATCCGGCACAGATGTGGGAGATCACGTCGGTTACCCGCATAGGCGACCTGCCGTCCGCGACCTCAACCGCGACGGTCTGCATCAGCGATGCCGATCTCAATCGGCCGCCGGCGGAACTGGGAGGGTTGAAGTGCAAGGCGCGCGATTTTCGGATCGAGGGAAACAAATTGCGCTGGACCGGAACCTGTGGAGGCGCCGACGGTGAGGGCAGTCTCGTCTTTTCGGATGACCGCAAGGCCTTTACCGGCACGGTGACCGCGCGCCAGAGCGGCCTTGAAAGCGCCATGTCGATGACGGGCCGGTCGACCGGCGCTTGCGTCAAGTGAAAGCGTCTTGACGCCATATCAGAGTCACTGCGAACGTGCGGACATATGTAGGACGGCTTGCAAAGGATCAAGGCCATGACCGAAGCCGCGCAGACGCTTGAAGCGGAAACGCCAGGGGTAAAGCTCGAGCCCGGCTGGAAGGCCGCGCTGAACGAAGAGTTCGGTAAGCCCTATATGGCCAGGCTCAAGGCGTTTCTCCAGGATCGCAAGGCGCACGGCGCACATGTCTTTCCCAGGGGCAGCGAGTATTTTCGCGCGCTCGACCTGACACCGCTGGATAAGGTTCGCGTCGTCATCATCGGTCAGGATCCCTATCATGGCGAAGGCCAGGCGCACGGCCTGTCCTTTTCGGTAAGGCCCGGCGTGCGCATTCCACCGTCCCTGGTCAACATCTATAAGGAACTGCAGGCAGATCTCGGCATTGCGCCAGCGCGACACGGATTTCTGGAACACTGGGCTCGTCAGGGCGTCCTGCTTCTCAATGCCGTCCTGACGGTAGAGATGGGGCAGGCGGCAGCCCACCAGGGCAAGGGATGGGAGCTCTTTACCGATGCGGTCATCCGTGCCGTCAATGAGCAGCCGCACCCGGTGGTCTTCATTCTCTGGGGCGCCTATGCCCAGAAAAAGGCTGCCTTTGTCGACACGTCCCGGCACCTCGTCATCCGGTCGGCCCACCCGTCGCCACTGTCCGCGCACAACGGCTTTCTGGGCAGCCGGCCGTTTTCCAAGGCGAACGCCTTTCTTGAAGCCAACGGGCGGGCGCCGATAGACTGGCAACTGCCTGCCGATCCTGCCCAATAGTCACGGCGGCATTTACACTTGCGCCCATCGCCGCTATGCAGGGTGATCGCTACAGGGAGTTTTTATGCGCCTGCTCCTCTGCCTGGCTGCCATCGTCCTTCTTTCCGCCTGTGAGCGTCAGACTCATGAGGACGAGGCTCCGCACGCCTATCCAGGCGAAGTGCCAGCGTCAGAGATGTCCGATGAGGAGGCCAGGTCGGCGGAACGCGCCTTGCAGGACTCGCTACATACGGATGCCCCGGCGAACCAGACCGTCGAAAGTGAAGCTGCTGAATAAATTCCGATAACAGAGGAGGTCAGTATGGCTACGCGTATGAACCTGGGTACGACGGCCGTTCTGGCCACGCTGTTCGTGGTGGCGGCATGTAACAAACCGCCCGCGCAAAAGGCTGAAGACGCCGCTTCGAAGGCCGCACCCGCCATGGCCGCGAAGGTCGATCCGATGCAGGCCAATCCGCTCGGGCGCAAGCCAGGCCTGTGGCAGATTACGAATACGATCGAAGGGGCGCCGTCGCCCATGCCGATGACGATCTGTGTCGATGTGGCGCTCGGCGAAAAGATGAGTCAGGCTGCCGGTCAGATGGGCAGCGACATCAAATGCACCCAGCGTGATATTCGCGCGACGGCGACAGGCGCGGTGGTAGACCAGGTCTGCACCATGAAAGCCACCACCATGACCAGCCATATCGAGGTCGTTTCGACCAGCGACGGCACATTCCAGCAGACGATCGACACGAAATTCAGCCCGGCCATGATGGGCCGGACCGAATCCAAGGTCGTCATGGACGGAAAGTGGCAGGGCGCCTGCCCGGCCGATATGAAGGCCGGCGACATGCGCATGCCGGGCGGCATGGTGATGAACATGTATTCCATGATGGACGCCGCCAAGAAAGCGAAATAGCAGCGGTTCAGCTGAATTGAGCCACCGTATCGGGCTTGACGGTAAGCGCTGTCATGGTTAGCGTGTGCGGTATAAAATTAAGGGAGCCCCCATGTTGAGACCTCTTCTTGCCGCGGTGTTTATCGCCGCATGCGCCACACCTGTTGCCGCGGCCGATGGACCCGCGGGCATGCCGGCCTTCAAGCCCCAGACCCTGGTTCTGACCGATATTCCCAAGGCGACAGGAAAAGCCGTCAGTCTTTTTAATGGCAAGGATCTGAATGACTGGGACGCGTGGCTGGGCTATGCCGATCCGGCGCAGACCTATCGCCCCGACCACGGTCCGTCCCTCGGCGTCGGAGGCAAGGGCGAGATCTTCGACGTGCGTGAGATCGATGGCCGCCCGGCGATTTTCATTTCGGGCAAGACCTGGGGCAGCCTGGTCCATAAGGGGGATTACGGCAACTATCACCTGCGCCTGCAATACAAATGGAGCGGCAAGCGTCATGCGCCCCGCCTCAATGAACCGGAAAACAACGGCTTGCTCTACCACAGCCACGGTAAACCGGGCGCGGTCTGGGGCACCT